>CAZUUP010000560.1:0-4111 GCA_964623105.1 uncultured Akkermansia sp. | reverse complement strand
AGCGCCGTGGCACGGTGGGGCCGTGCTCCCTCACCCCGGCCCGCCCCCGCTGGGGGAGGGTGGCGGCGCGGTGGAGCTGTGGTGCCCGGTCGGGGATACCGTTCGGTTTGCCGGGAGGATGGGATTTCTGGGGCTTTGGCTTTTTCTGCGCGAGGCGTCGGCTTCGCCTTTGCAGTCCGTGGGAGGTTCGGGGGTGGGGGAGTTGGGAAGGGGCGGGGTTCCGCTTGATGGGGACGGGGGAGGTTTGTTACGGTGCGCGGGCATGACATTGGAATTTACGAAGATGAACGGGGCGGGGAATGATTTCATCCTGCTGGACAACCGGGCGGGGAACATCCGGTTGAGCCGTGAGCAGGTGGTGCGGTTGTGTGACCGGCATCGGGGGATTGGGGCGGACGGGATCATGTTGCTGGTGCCGTGCGGGTCGAAGCGGGCGGATTGGGCGTGGCAGTTTTACAACAGTGACGGGAGCGATGCGGAGATGTGCGGGAATGGGGCGCGGTGTTTTGCGCGGTATGTGGCGCGGCTGACGGGGGCGACGGGGCGGTTGACGTTTGAGACGGTGGCGGGGGTGATCGCGGCGGAGATCCGCGGGGAGCGGGTGACGATCAACCTGACGGAGCCGAAGGATTTGCTACTGGGGGAGGTGGTGGGGTTGTCCACGGGGAAGGAGACGATTCATTCGTGCAATACGGGGGTGCCGCATGCGGTGGTGTTTGTGCCGGACGCGGACAAGGCGATGGTGTTGAAGCTGGGGAATGAGATCCGGTTTCACGCGCATTTCGCGCCGAAGGGGACGAATGTGAATTTCGCGCAGTTGCTGGGGCCGAATCAAATCCGGGTGCGGACGTATGAGCGGGGGGTGGAGGGGGAGACGCTGGCGTGCGGGACGGGGGTGACGGCGTCGGCGTTGGTGGCGGCGCGGGCGCATGGGTTTCAGTCGCCGGTGAGCGTGCAGGTGCAGGGGGGCGACCGGTTGGAGGTGAGTTTTGCGGTCAAGGAGGGCGGGTTCACGGACGTGCGGCTGAACGGGCCGGCGGATTTTGTGTTTGAGGGGCGGATCACGGTCTGAAAATGGGGCTTTCAAAAGGCGGGTGGTTGGCGGAATTTGGCGGGCAACATTGGAACTGACGCATGTTTACTGGAACTTACACCGCGATTGTGACGCCGTTTAAGAACGGCCAGATTGATGAGGCTGCGCTGGAAAGGTTGGTCAAGGCGCAGATCAAGGGGGGGGTGGACGGCATTGTGCCGGTGGGGACGACGGGGGAGTCGCCGACGCTGGATTACGAGGAGCACGTGCGGGTGATCGAGCTGGCGGTGAAGTTTGCGCATGGGAAGGTGAAGGTGATGGCGGGGACGGGGGCGAACTCGACGAGCGAGGCGATTTACCTGACGAAGGCGGCGGAGGAGGTCGGGGCGGACGCGTCGTTGCAGGTGGCGCCGTACTATAACAAGCCGACGCAGGAGGGGTTGTTCCAGCATTTCCATGCGGTGGCGCGTTCGACGAAGCTGCCGATCATTTTGTATAGCATCCCGGGGCGGTGCGGGGTGGAGATCGCGGTGGATACGGTGGATCGCCTGGTGCATGACAGCGCGAATGTGGTGGGGATGAAGGAGGCGGGCGGGACGCCGGATCGCGTGAGCCAGATGCGGGCGCGGTTGGGGAAGGAGTTTGTGATCTTGAGCGGGGATGACTCGCTGACGCTGCCGTTCATGGCGGTCGGGGCGCAGGGGGTGATCAGTGTGGCGTCAAACATCATTCCCCGGGAGGTGTCGCACATGGTGCGGGCGTTTGCGCTGGGCAAGCCGGGGATCGCGCTGAAGCTGCACGCGAAGTATTATCCGATCTTCAAGGATTTGTTCATTGAGACGAATCCGGTGCCGGTGAAGGCGGCGCTGGCGATGCTGGGAATGGTGGAGGAGGAGTACCGGCTGCCGTTGGTGGCGATGAGCGCGAAGAACCGGGAGACGTTGCGGGAGACGTTGGTGGCGTGCGGGGTGTTGAAGGGGAAGCACTGAGGTGCAAGGCACAAGGAAAAAGGAAAAAGGTAAAAGGTAAAAGGGTGGGGGCTGACTGGGATTCACATGACCAAATTGATCATCACGGGTGCGAAGGGGCGGATGGGGCAGATGTTGGTGGCGTGTGCGGCGCGGCAACCGCAGTTGCAGGTGGTGGGGCAGGTGGATCTGGGGGATGATCTGGGCGCGGTGATTGACGGGTGTGATGCGGTGATTGATTTCAGTTTTCATGACGCGACGTTGCCGGTGGCGCGTCTGTGCGCGGCGCGGGGGAAGGCGCTGGTGATCGGCACGACGGGGCACAAGGAAACCGAGAAGGCGGAGATCGCGGCGTGCAAGGCGCGGATTCCGATGGTGTGGGCGTCGAATTACTCGACGGGGGTGAACACGCTGTTCTGGCTGACGCGCAAGGCGGCGGAGATTTTGGGGCCGGGGTTTGATCTGGAGGTGGTGGAGATGCATCACCGGTTGAAGAAGGATGCGCCGAGCGGGACGGCGACGACGTTGCTGGAGATTTTGGCGGACGTGCGGAAGGTGCAGTTGCAGGAGGCGCTGCGGCACGGGCGGGAGGGGATTGTGGGGGAGCGCACGAGTTCGGAGATCGGGATTCACGCGATCCGGGGCGGGGATGTGGTGGGGGATCACACGGTGATTTTTGCGGCGAACGGGGAGCGGGTGGAGTTGACGCACAAGGCTTCGAGTCGCGAGACGTTTGCGAACGGGGCGTTGCGCGCGGCGGAGTGGGTGGTACGGCAGGCGCCGGGGTTGTACAACATGCAGGATGTGCTGGGGCTGAAGTAGATGGCGGGGGTGAGTGGGGAGCGGAATGGGCGCGAACTTCGAGGAGAACGGGTTTGAGTTGGTGGAGCAGGTGTTGGATGCGGGGGAGGTTGCGGGGTTGTTGGCGGCAGTTGAACGGTTGGGCGGGAGGCGGGTCGGAACCGGTGGGCGGGAGGGCGCTTATGGACTGCGGGGTTTGTTGGGATTGTGTCCGGAGGTGGGAAAGGTGGCCGATTCCGAAAGGTTGCGGGCGCTGGCCCGGAGTTATCTGGGGCGGGAGGGGCGGGTGGTGCGGGCTTTGTTCTTCGACAAGATTCCGGAGGCGAACTGGGGTGTCCCGTGGCATCAGGACCTGACGATTGCCGTGACGGAGCGGATCGAGGTGGCGGGGTTTGGTCCGTGGTCGGTAAAGAATGGGGTTGTGCATGTGCAGGCCCCGGTCGAGGTTCTCGCACGCATGGTGGCCCTGCGGATTCATCTGGACGATTGCGCGGCGGACAACGGGCCGCTGCGGGTCATGCCCGGGTCGCACCGGCTGGGAAGGTTGGCGGCGGCGGAGATCGGGAAACTGCGTGATGGTGGGGGCGAGTTTGCATGTGTGGCGCGGGCGGGGGATGTGCTGGCGATGCGCCCGTTGTTGCTGCACGCGTCGTCGCCGGCGCGGCGGGCCGGGCATCGGCGGGTGTTGCATTTGGAGTATGGGGCCGGGGAGTTGCCGGGTGGGTTGCGATGGTCCGAGTCTTTATGAAAGAGAAATCACGTTCGCTTGCTTATGTCGCTCTGGGTTCCAATCTCGGGGATTCTGCGGGTCAGGTGCAGCGGGCGATGGAGAAATTGGAGGCGCTTTCGACGCGGTCGTTGGTGCGTTCGACGTTGTGGCGGAGCAAGCCGGTGGATTGTCCGGCGGGGTCGCCGGATTTCGTGAATGCGGTGGTGGGGCTGGCGCCACGGCGGGGGGAGACGCCGGAGACGTTGCTGGCGAAGTTGCAGGCGGTGGAGCGGGAGTTTGGGCGGCAGCCGAAGCGGGTGATGAATGAGGCGCGGACGTTGGATCTGGATTTGATCGCGTGGGGGGACAAGCGGCGACGCGGGGCGAAGCTGCGGTTGCCGCATCCGCGGGCGCACGAGCGGAAGTTCGTGTTGCAACCGCTGGCGGAGATTGCGCCGGATCTGGTTTTGCCGGGACGGAGGGAAACGGTTTTCCAGTTGCTGGCGGGGATGGGGGGCGAAGTGTTTCTGGAGGCGGGGGGAGGGGCGACTTGGGGGGAGGGGGGGGGCACAAGGACTGCAGTTGCGCGTGGAGGGGGTG
>CAZUUP010000559.1:0-4113 GCA_964623105.1 uncultured Akkermansia sp. | reverse complement strand
TTTTCAGCGGGTTGCAACGGGCGGACGCTAGGAGGAGGACGATGACCGGTCAAGGCCGAATCCATTGGGTTCGGCCCGGTTTCGGGGAAGCGCGGTGCGGAGGCGACGGTTGACACATCGGATGGTCGAACGCAGCAAAATGATCCGTCGCCGCGCGGTGACCGCTTCGGGAGATGGAGCCGAATTTCGACCCCGATTTGCGAGCCGAAGGTTATCTCCCGGTCTTCGCGGCTTCCGTGAATCCGCGAATGACCCGGACGAAGGGTTGCACGGTGGACTGGTTGTAACCGAGGACGAAATCGTATCCGTCGTCGCCACCGGGCGGGCGGGGGAGAAAGCAGCGGACGATGCCGTTGAAATCGTGGCTGGCGGCGGGTCGTTCGAGCGACAGGCTGAGGTGGGGCGTGATGCTGAGGCGTCCGTCGTCGCCGACCTGCACGCGCTGGAAATGCAACGCGGCGTCGGATGGGGTGAGGGGGCCGGCGAGGAAGAAGATCTGTCCGTCCGGGGCGGTGAAGATGATTTCGCTGGGGCGTTTGAACTCGACCGGACGCACTTCGGCGTCCGACGGGCCGCGGAGGATCACGCCATCCACGAAGCGTTGTTGGGCCAGATGGTAGGAGTAGAGCACGGCGTCCTGGGTCATGATGACCAGGAAGCGGTTGCAGGGGGAAAGCGCGAGGTGGCCTTCGACGGCGCGGTCGTGATCGAGGGTGGGCAGGGAAAATCCGTAGCGGTCCCGCAATCCGCCGGGCGAGGAAACTTCGTACAGGAACACCTTGGCATCGAGATTGGCCGGCCCGGTGGCGGGATCTTTCAGTTCATTGATCAATTGCCGGCGAATCGAGCCGCTCGCGGCAAAGATTTCCTGCTTCCGGGTGCCGTCCGCGGCGTTCCAGACGATGCGGCTGCGAAGGGTTTTGAGCGCGAAGCATCGGCTCAGTTGGGCGCTGGTCTGGCTGGGGATTTGATTGGTCGGGCCGGAACCCAGCAGGTGCGGATCGAAGAGTTCGACGCCGGTGGAGTAGGCGTCCGCGCCCCGGCCGTCCAGTCCGTAGCCGGAGTCGAGCAACCGTCCGCCGAAGACCGGCAGCAGGCCGTCGATCTTTTTCATCGAAGTGCGTGCGGGGCCGGCGGTGCTCGTGGGCAGCAAGCGGCTGTTGAAAAGGTCGGCGGAAACTGCCGGCGTTGCCGCGGTGCCGCGCGGATACGGAATGCGCGACAGGCCGGTGTAGCCGCTGAGGTAGAGCCATGGGTCGGCGCCGTGCCGGACCCAGGCGGAGTTATAGGGGCCAAGCCGGGCGCTGGCGGGCAATTGCGGGGGGAAGAAGGTTTTCCGCACGGTTTTCGCGGCATCCAGCCGGGAGAAATCCAGCATGGAGAGCGTGTAGCCCGCGTATTCGCAGACGGCCATGGCCCGGCCGGGTTCTCCGGGAATTGGCGTGACCAGAAACGCCGGTCCCATGCTCGCTCCGCCGCTCAGGGATCCGGCCAGCGCGCCCTGGGCGGCGGGGGTTGCCTGAAGTTTTGCGGTGAGGTCGTAGCGGACGGTCACGATGCCGGCAGGGGCGCCGTCGTAAGTCGGGAACGCTCCTTTGCGCTCCGCGCGCAACGCGAGGCCCTCGAGGCGGTCCAGCAAGAGCAGTCGCACCGAGGCGCGCGGAATGGTGATCGAGCCCTGGGAATAGACGATCAGATTGCGCCCGCCGCCGGTCGCGGGGTTCAGTTCCCGGCCTTTCGGGATGCCTTGCACGGTCACCAGTCGCGTGGGCGCAATCGCGCGTCCGTCGCGCGTCTTCGTGGCCGTCAGCGAATCGACTTCGCCGAAGAACCGTGTGTTGCCGCGCTCGTCGAGATCGAGCCGCCATGGCCCGCCCTCGTACTTCGTGCCGGCGGTGGTGATGAGCAACCCTGCCTCGGTGACGCTGGCACCGGCCAGTTTGCGCACATCGGCATCGGGCCGCGGCGGCGCCGGGTACAAGGCGTGGGGTGCCGTTTCCCAGCTTCCGGCGTGCAGGCGGATGTCGTCGGCAAATGTCTGGGCGTCGCGCCAGTCCTGCGAGATGGAGAACACCCCGCCGATGCGGCGGTTGAGCGGATTGCGCGGATCGCCGCTGGACCGCGTGTCGTTGCAGAGGGTGAAGAACACCCGGCCCCGCGTGCAGGTCACCTTGCAGAGATTGTCGTTCAACATCCAGGCGCCGGGCGGGACGAGTTTCTGCAATTGAATCGGGGCGGGCGGTTGCTCGAAGCGCCGGGTGCGGGGATCGAAGCGCACGATGAAGGCGCCCCCGCCCTCGACGCGCCAGTAGATCCGCCCCTGGTCGTCGGTGTCGATCTCGCCTTTCTGGCCGAGATCACCGTCGCCCGCGCCGAGAATGTTCACGCCGCGCGCGGTCTTTTCGTCGGTGAGATGCACCGCGAATTGCTCCGGCCGCAGGGTGATTGTTTCGTCGCCGTGGCCGGTGCCCCAAGCCGGCTGCACCGGTACCTCGAGGAGGAATTTTTGCCAGCGCTCGAGCCGGGGGCCGTCGTAGATCGCCTTTTTGCAGGAGAAGTAAATGCTGGTCCGCGCCGGATCATCCGGGAAACCCGTCTGCCGCCCGAGCACCGCCCCGCCGAGCAGGGGCAAATCGGTATCGGCGATGATCGGAAAGGTGATGTCGCGTTGCGCCACCCGACGCTCCGCTGGCGCGAGTGCGAGGGAGCGCATCTGGGGCGCGCCAGGAAGCACGATTCGCGGAGCGGCTTGTTTGGACTCGCGCAGGGCGGAACCGGGTTCGATGTAGGCCTGCCGTTCTGGCGGGGACGGGGCGCTTCCAACCGGCGGCAACAGACCGGCGGCGGCGGGTTGCTCGGGGAGCGGTGCAATCCGGCGCTGCGTCAGCAACTGTCCCGGTCCGTGTTTTAGGGTCACCGTGACGCTGTCGCAGCGGCCGAATTGCGTGAGGTCAAATACGGCCGCGCCTTGCAGGGCGGGATCGTCGAGATCAATGGGTATCTCTCTCGCGCCCGCCGGTCCTTGGAGTTGCACGACGGCGGTCAGTTGGGAGTGGCGGTTCCGCAATTGGTCCAGCCGGTCGAATTTGACGATCAGCTCGTTCCCGGTCCGGAATGCGGTCACCGGGTCCGCCGCATCGCACAACTGTCCTGCCAGCAAAAGGAGCAACATGCTGGCGGAGCGGGGAATATTCATAGGTTCAGACTGTGCGTATCGGCGGTGCCGAGTCAACGACGCCCGCGTTCTCCAGTTTCCGCGCAAAGTTCGGTCGCTCCGCCGTCGCGACAACGAAGGATCGGGCTTGCGGTCCGGGCGCCGAGGTGTCCAAGGCATGAGGGAAGCTGCCGGCCTGAGAGCGTGTTTGAAAACTCTGGAGAACCGCCGCGTGAGGGCACGCGGCCTACAAGCTTGGGCCGAAAAGCCCGGTGCCTGTAGGCCCGGTGCCCTCACCGGGCGAGTTTTCAAACACGCTCTGAGAAGCCGACGCCAGGTCGGCGACCGTCGCAAACGGGCATCGCCGGGCGGGGCTTTCGGCGGGCGATGAATGCGCGCGCGGTCTCCCCCCGTCACACTGCCCGCAATTGCCTTATGAAAATCTCCTCTTTGCTGTTTGCCCTGCTTGCCTTGCCCGGACTCGTCACGGCGGAAAACTGGCCGGTGTGGCGCGGCCCGCGGCGTGACGGCACCAGCACCGAGAAATCCGTCCCCGTCAAATGGAGCGCCACGGAAAACGTCGTCTGGAAAACCCCCATCCCCGGCGTTAGCCATTCCTCGCCCATCGTGTGGGATGACCGGGTGTTCGTGGTGAGCGCGGTTGAGGGCACCGAGGGCCGCGACCTCGTTTCGCTGGACGCGCGGTCCGGCAAGATTCTGTGGCAGCAGACCGTGGTGAAAAGTCCGTTCGAGAAGAAGCACAAGCTCAACAGCCACGCTTCGAGTACGCCCGCCACGGATGGCAAACTGGTCTATGTCGCGTTTCTCGACGTGCAGGACATGGTCGTCGCCGCCTACGATTTTGAGGGCAAGCAGCAGTGGCTGGTGCGTCCCGGGAAGTTCAAGAGCGTCCATGGTTTCTGCAGCTCCCCCGTGCTGCACAAGGACAAGGTGATCGT
>CAZUUP010000558.1:0-4115 GCA_964623105.1 uncultured Akkermansia sp. | reverse complement strand
AAGTCGCCTCGACAAAGCGGTGACAAGTCACCGCACTCCAAACGAACGGCGTCCGCCCGCCACCAACGAACCGCCCCCCCGCTATGGAGTGCGGTGACTCGTCACCGCTTTCGCGCAGGCGACTCGTCGCCGTCAAACTCCGAGGCCCTTCCGTCCTTGCGCACGTGCCCCCGCTGGCGCGAGCAGTGGACGCCCCATCGCGAAACCACGCGTCCCTTCATCCGACGGCGACAAGTCGCCTCGACAAAGCGGTGACAAGTCACCGCACTCCAAACGAACGGCGTCCGGCGACGGTGTAGGTGTAGGTCGGCCCCCGAGATTACACGCGCGCTGCGACTGTTCCCGCTGACAGGCAATTCGAAGATATTCCCGCCACGCACGAACCCGGTATGATGTTTCTTGTATCGCCTATGTGGGCCGTGACTGACGCCTGCATTGCAGTCCCCTCGAAGACACCGTCCGGCACCCAACCAGACGACTGCGAGACGCATTCTTGACGTTGCGCCGCGCGATCCTTCGCAGTCGTCCCCGCAAGCACAGTTTGCCCGTCGCATTCGGCGTCCACGACTCCAATCCCAGCCACGCTTACCCCATCCTGGTCACCGCGGGTGGACCGCTCGCTCACGACGACCCGGGCCGACTGGCATCCGGAAGACGCTGGCAAAGAACAATTGACCATGCCACGGCAGGCCCCGCCCCGCAGGCGGGGCGATTTGCTGTAACATCGCTTTAATCAATGTTCGCCCCCGACGAAACGATTAGCCGGTTCCCTTGGGACCATGCTAAATGTGCTTTCATGAAATTCCATATTGGATTTCTCCACCTGAGCATGGCGGCTTTGCCTCGCTCTTGCTGGGGCGCCACCAATCCGCGGCCTGCTTCTCGCTTACGCCAATTGGCAGTAACTGCCCTGCGCCTCGATGCTCATCCGCCACGGCAGTCTGGTTCGATTGCCAATTCACCCTCGCAAGTGTCCCCTCCCGTCAAACCGACCGGCATTGCCTTTCCCGTTGCTTCCCTGTAGCCATGAAGACCCCCATCTCTACCCGCCATTGGAGAGCAGTCCTCGTCCTGTTGATCGTTGTCGGCTCCCTCGCTTTCGCGTTGACCCGGCCGTTGTTTGGTCAAGACCCGCATTATCACCAATTTGCCGACCAGCGCACAATTCTCGGGATCCCCAATTTCTTCAATGTCATGTCCAATGTTCCGTTTCTGCTCGTCGGCATGGCAGGTTTCGTCCTTTGCCTTCGCAGACGGTTGGTTGATGCCGGCACTTCGTGGACAGTCTTTTTTATCGGGGTCACGTGGGTGAGCGTTGGTTCCGGCTATTATCACTGGCGTCCTGCCAACGAAACTTTGGTCTGGGACCGTCTGCCCATGACCATGGCATTTATGGCCATGTTTGTGGCGCTGCTGGGTGAGTCGGTGGACGAGAAGCTGGACCGCATGCTTCTGATGCCTGCGCTGCTGGTGGGAATCTCAAGCGTCATCTATTGGCACCTCTTTGACGATTTGCGCTTTTATGCCTGGGTGCAAGCCCTGCCCCTTCTGACTGTTCCGGTGGTGATGGCGTTGTTTCGGAGCCGCTACTCTCACCGATGGCTCCTGCCTTCAGCCCTTGGCTTCTACATTCTGGCGAAAATGAGCGAGAGCTATGATCGCCAAATAATGATCCTTAGCCGTGGCGCTGTGGGCGGCCACGCCATAAAGCACGTTCTCGCCGCCGCATCCTGCTGGATGGTTTTGGAGATGCTGGGCAGGAGGAAACGGATTCCCATGTGAGCAGCCTACAATTCCTATTCTCGATATGAACCAGACATCGGAGTGCAGCTCCCCACAAATTGCAGGTAAGGCATGCCAGATTTGCAACGCAATCATCGTCGTGTCCACCGAGGGCAAATTCTGTACCCACTGTGAAGGGGTGGTTCATCTCGCCTGCGAGCCGGCGGCCCGATGCGGCGCCTGCGGTCACTTGTTTGCTCATTACGATCCTCCCGCCCGAGACCCGCTCCGGGAGGCGGTGCTGCCTCGATCCCTCCAGCCTTCCGCGAGCAGCGGCCCTATAGTTGCTACTTTCGCGGCCCTGGTAACCGCAATTCTGGTGTTTGTGTTCTTTATCCTCAAAGCAATTTTTGGTCCAGGGGGGTATTGATCCCTCGAGGCCGCTTCGCACAAAAGCACGATTGGGTCACTTTACTCGCCGGGTGAGGGCACCGGGCCTACAGGCAACGGGCTTTTCGGCCCAAGCGTGTAGGCCGCGTGCCCTCACGCGGCGGTTCTCCAGAGTTTTCAAACACGCTCTGAGGCAATAGCACAATGGGAGCGCGCCAAAGACCCCGAATGAAATATTGATCAGCCGCCAGCCCAAGGGAATTCCGCGAAAACTTCTATAAGTCAGCTACCGGGGTCGGAAGTCATGTACATCGCCCAACCCAGTCCCCAGACGGTCAGAGTGGGGATTAGCCGATGCATCCGCGGCTTCCGTAAAGGCCGCCTACTTCTTCCCGCCAAATCCCGGCTTTGGCTTTCCGTTTTCGTCCAGTTTGTCGCACACCCACAGGAGGCCGCGGGCGACGAGGTCGAGATAGACGGGATCTTGCATGGTGTGGTTGCCGTGGCCGAGGGTGGTGCCGAAGACCTTGCCTTTGCCATAGGTGTTCACCCAGATGACCATGTGGTCCTTCTTGGTGTCCTGGCCGTAGGCTTGGGCGAGCGGGATGGTGTTGGGCCAGAGTTTTTCGTTCTTGTAGAGTTCGTCCTTCGGGTCGAGCCATGTGGGGGGAAATCCTTTCATCACGGGGTGTTCGGGCTTGAGGACTTTGACTTCGAGGTCGCGGTTTTTCTCGTGGCTCATCGAGGTCTGGCCGATGAGCTTGCGCCATTCATCGGTCTTGGCGGCGCGATAGCTGTGGGTCGAGCAGTGGAGCATCACAGCTGGCAGGCCCTCGAAGTGCGGCCTGGCGATGCGCTCGACAAAGGCAACATTGGTGACGGCGCCAAAGCATTCGTTGTGCAGGACGACATCGAAGCCCTTGGCCCAGTCGGGGTTGTCATACAGGGGGATCATGGCCTCGCGTTTGTCGCCGCCGTCGTGAACGACCGTCCATTCGACATTGGCGCGCTGGCTGAGTCCCTCGGTAAGGATCTTCTTCTGGCGCTCGTAATCATGGCAGCAACCGCCGCAGACGAGGAGGGCGCGGAGGGGCTTGGCCTCGGCACAGCGTCCGGCGGCAGGCAGGAGGAAGGCGAGGATGATGCAGAGTTGGAGGTGGGCGCTTATTTTCATGGGGTGGCAGGTGTGGAGTTAAAAGCAAAGCGCGCCGAGGGAGGCCCGGCGCGCTTTAGAAGAGGGTATGACGGGCAGTCAACGGCTACTTCTTGGCACCGTAGCCGGCGGCCGGTTGGCCGCTGTCGTCGAGCTTGCCGCAGGCCCAGAGAAGGCCGCGGGTCACGAGGTCGAGGTAACGGCCGTCTTCCACGGTGGTGTTGTTGTGGCCGAGCGAGGTGCTGAAGACGCGGGTCTTCTTGCTGCCGTACTCGTTGGTCCAGGCGACGACGGTCTCGACGTCCCGCGTGGCGCCATCCTTGCCCTTCAGCGTCTGCTTGCCCTTGGCGAGCGGTTTGCCGGTGAGGATTTGGATGTTGTTGTACAGTTCCTCCTTGCCGGTGGTCCAGTTCGCAAGGCCCTTGGTGACGGGCGAGGCGTCGGGCAGGAAATTGATGGCGATCGGTTCCTGCGGACCGTGGCCGGTGGAATGGAGACCGAGGTAATCATACCAGACACCGTTGGGCGCGCCCGGGGGCAGAGGCTTGCCGAAGTCGCCGAAGCGGTAGCAGTGCATGGCGCAATGGAGGTTCACGCCGGGCACGCCGTCCTGATGGGGCTTGAGGACGCCGGCAATGACGGCGGGGTCGCTGATGCTGGCGGAACACTCGTCATGAATCACGGCATCAAAACCCTTGGCGTAGTTGGGATTACCGTAAATCGGCAGCGGGGGTTTGGTGCTCTTGTCGTCCGTGTGGATTTGTTCCACGACGACGTTGGCGCGAGCTTCGATGCCTTTTTTGAGAATGTACTTCTGCTTGGCGTAATCATGGCAGCAGCCGCCGGTGAT
>CAZUUP010000557.1:2317-4124 GCA_964623105.1 uncultured Akkermansia sp. | reverse complement strand
ACCCGTAGTCCTCGGCAGCTCAACAGAGGCGCATCTCTATCTCCCCAAGGAAAAGGGATTCCCGCCCATCACCGCCATCGTCACCTTCCGCGGCGGCAAGGTGGAAATGGACAACAAACTCACCAACTCCACCCACACCCTGCGCGGCGGCAACAAACTCGAAATCGGCACCCTCATGATCGAAATCCAGACCGACACCTGAGCCGACGCCCCGTTTCCCCGCCCCAGATATCCCTGTCCACCCGCCACCAACCGACCCCCGCTTTGCCTCCGCCCCCTCCGTGGCACCCATGAAACGTCTCGGCAAGTCCACCGCAGGCAACTCGTCTCAACAGTTCCCGCCAACCATCCCGCCCCGGCGCAATAGTGTTTTGGAAACCACCGCCGCCTGTGGCTAAATTGACCCGTGTCACGCCCGACGAAATACGACTTTGGACGTTCCCGCCGCAGCTCCGGCGGCTGGTTCCATTGGCTGCTCGTCTTCCTCCTCCTTGGCCTGCTCGGCTGGATCATCTGGGACTACACCCGCACCCTTCCCACCACGACCACCACCAAATCTCCTCCCCCTCCAAAATCAGGCACCAGCGCCCCTCGCCCCAACCCGACCCCGCCGCCGACCCTCCCACCCAATCGCACCGCCACAGCCATCATCCCCAGCGTCAATACCCCCATCCCCGACGGCGGCAAGATCCCGCCACCACGCGTCGTCATCTCCTCCAATCTCTACGCGATCGCCACCCAATCCAACCCGCCGCCCGCCACCGGCATCCGGTTCATCATCCATCCACCCGACACCAACTCCCCGCCGCCCCCGCCGCCCCCGCCGCCCCCCAACTCCACCCGTTCCGCCCTCGCTCCCCTTGAAGCCCAGGTCGCCCTCGCCCGCCGCGGCATCTCCCCCGGCTCCATTGACGGCCGCATCGGCAGCCAGACCCGCGCCGCCATTCGCAACTTTCAACGCCTCGAAAACCTCCCCATCACCGGCGAACTCAACCCCGCCACCCTCGACCGCCTCACCCTCGACGCCCCCCTCTTCACCACCTACACCCTTAAATCCGAGGACCTCGACCGCCTCCGCCCCCTCGGCACCAACTGGCTCAGCAAATCCCAGCAAGACCGCCTCGACTACGAAAATGCCCTCGAACTCGTCGCCGAAAAATTCCAGTCCCACCCCGCCTTCATCCGCCACCTCAACCCCACCATCGACTGGCGCACCGTCCCCGCCGGCACCGAACTCAAGGTCCCCAACATCACCCCGCCCAACCTCCGCGACAAAGCCGCCTACCTCCGCATCCTTCTCTCCGACCGCCAGCTCGAAGTTTACAACTCCCGCTCCAACCTCATCGCCCACTTCCCCTGCAGCATCGCCCAACTCGCCGAAAAACGCCCCGTCGGCGAACTCCACGTCACCCGTGCCGCCCCCAACCCCACCTACCTTTTCAACCCCGAAATCTTTCCCGAATCCGAGGAAGCCCGTCAGCTCAACCGCAAGCTGACCCTCCAACCCGGCCCCAACAATCCCGTCGGTACCGTCTGGATCGGCCTCGACCGCCCCGGCTACGGCATCCACGGCACCCCCCGCCCCGAGGACGTCGGCCGCACCGAATCCCACGGCTGCTTCCGCCTCGCCAATTGGAACGCCGAACTCCTCCTCAAGCTCATCAAAGTCGGCACCCCCGTCCTCGTCGAACCCTGACCCGCCGCCAGGACCCTCCCTCCGTTGAACGTTAAACGTTGCGCGTTGAAAGTTCCCTCCACGAAAACCCATAAGTCGAATATTCCACCTCAAACTTCGCCCTTTGAACTT
>CAZUUP010000557.1:0-2217 GCA_964623105.1 uncultured Akkermansia sp. | reverse complement strand
CTCCACGAAAACCCATAAGTCGAATATTCCACCTCAAACTTCGCCCTTTGAACTTTGAGCTTTGAGCTTTGAACTTTGAGCTTCGAACATTCCCCGTCCCCGCCGCCGCGGGACAACACTTGCGCCCGCGCCGCCGCTGAATCACCTTCCCCGACCTTGCGTCTCCGACGCCCGCATGAGCGCGAAATACAGTTTCACCCTCACCAGCCAGGACCGCCACCGCGACCTCCCGGAGCGCATCTTCATTGGCCGCGACGTCACCGAAACACCCGCCCACGTCCTCCTCAAACTCTTCGCCTTCCTCCTCTTCTACCGTCCCCGCCTTCAAATCGGCCCCAACCTTCACAACGACAACATCCCCTTCATCCCCCACCTCGTTGAACTCGACTACGAACTCCGCCCCCGCCTCTGGATCGAATGCGCCGACTGCGGCACCGGCAAACTCAACAAGCTCGCCGTCAAAGTCCCCGAGGCCGAAATCTGGGTCATGAAACACGACCCCGCCGACACCGACTTCCTCCTCCGCGCCATGGCCCGCGAAGAACTCCGCCGCAACCGCTACCACCTTCTCACCCTCGACCCCGCCATGTTCCAGGAAGCCCTCGGCCTCCTCCAGACCCGCAACGAAATTCTCTGGGTCAATGCCGCCTTCGAGCCCCCCGAAATGCAACTCGACTTCAACGGCCTCTGGTTCGACGCCCCCTTCACCGTCACAAAATTCTGACGCCCGCCCGTCGCCCCCGCCACCGAACCCCTCCCCGATCCGCCGTCAGCCCCGCGGCCAAAACCGCATCAATTCCCGCAACGGCGACTGCTGCAACAAATCCCGCAGCAACGCGTCCAGGCTGGCCGCCTTCGGCTCGTCCAGCCGCTGACACAGCCACGTCGTCACCAGAAACACCACCGCCACCGCGCCAAAAAACAGGCTGAACGCATTGAACTCGAACCCGTGCCAGACCCGATGCACCGGCGCGAACGCATCGATGAACAACCCCCACCCAATCGGCGCCAGCCCCAGCGTCAGGCTTCCCACCACCGAAAACAGCGCAAAAAAATGATTCCGGCCCATTGGTGGCACAATCGCCATCGCCAGCCGCGTGTTGGCCAACCCGACCATCGAACCCGCCAGCCCCATCAAAAACTGCAACCCGCACGCCACCCAGAACGGCGTCGGCCACACCCGGCCCGCCAGCAGCACCCAGCACACCTCCACGCCAAACCACACCAGCAGCGACGCCGTGATGATCGGCTTGCTCCCCACCCGGTCCAGCCGCGGCCCCAGCAACGCCAGGCTTGCCAATCCGCCCAGAAACGACGCCGACATGGCCAGCAACACCCGCTCCTCCGACATTCCCGCCACCGACTTCAGAAACACCACCACAAACGCCCCCAAACCACCGTTGGCCACCGACCACGCCACATTCATCCGCAACAATTTCCGGAACGGCCGATACGCCCCGATCGCCGCCCACGGCACCGGCTCCCCCGAACCCTGCGCCTCCTGCTCCGGCATCGCCGGCTCCGGGATCCGCCGCAAAAAAATCAGGCTTACCACCCCCATCACCGCGCTGAAGCCAAACAGCGCTGAAAACTGCCACGTCGCCGGCCGGTCCCCCAGATACAACGCCGCCAGCAGAAACGACGCGAAACTCCCCACGTTCACAAAACCCGCCTCCCGCGTCAGATACCGCCCCCGCAACGACTCCGGCACCAACGTCGTGATCCACGGCAGCCACGCCGCACTTGAAATCCCCCGCGACAGATTAAATGCAAACAACACCGCCAGCACCAGCACCAGCCGCGTCGCCGCATCCAGAAAACCGGTCGTCAACGGAATCAACGCCGTCGCAAAAATGAAACCCACCCGCGTCCCCCAACCCGCAAACACAAACCGCTTGTAGCCCACCCGCGCCACATGCCGCGCCGCCGGAATCTGGAAGATCACCAGCAACGGCATCATCCCCACGATGATCCCCAGCACCGTCGCGCTCGCCCCCAGCGACTTCGCATACAGCACCATCGGCCCGCCCAGGATGATCTGAAACGACAGCGCGTTGAAGATCGCGAACAGGAAAACGTTCGGCAAACCCGCGGGAAAACGTGGTTCGTCAGCAGCCATCACGTCAGCGGGAGGAGCTTTTGGAGTGCGGTGACTTGTCACCACTTTTCCCAGGCGACTTGTCGCCGTCGGACCGGAGGAATCGCCCGGATGGAAGT
>CAZUUP010000556.1:0-4126 GCA_964623105.1 uncultured Akkermansia sp. | reverse complement strand
ACCTGCAACTGGGTCTTGATCGTCCGCAGGATTTCCCGCGACTGGGCGGCAATCGAGTCCGCGCGGTTAGGCAGAATGTTGTCGTGCTTCAGGTCCGTCAGGGTCTCCCAAAGCACATCCTTGAGGCTACCAGCCGTGAGCGGCCGGATTACCTGCACCGCCGCGCCGCGAGTTGCGACCGCGCTCTTCTTGGATGCCTTGGCGCTTGCGCCGTTGCGCTTTGTTCGTGCAACCGTTTTGGTATTTGACTTCATGACGTGATGTCCTTTCCTTGATTTCTCGGTTTAAGTCCAATGTCAGCATATACGCCTCGGCATAGTCGCCGAACTCCTTCGCCCGGTATTTCCGGTCGTACTCACGTTTCCATGCCCGATACTCGGGGCGACGGCAGTACTCGACGTGTAGATGCATGCGCTGCTTCCGATATTCAGCCGCAGCCTTGCGATCGTAAGTTTTCTGGAAGTGAGCCCGTTTTTTTGCCTTGATCGCCTCCAGGTTCTTGGCGCGGTATTCGATATCGTAGAGCCGTTTTTCCTCTTTCAGTTGGGCCTTCGTCTTGCCAAGCCGGCGGCCAAGGCCAGAACATTTGCGGTTGCAGTACAGCTTTAAGCCTCGTGCTCTGGCGCGGTTTACGTGTCCCGCCCACTTGTCGTTTACCTTCCCGCAATGAGCGCATCGATATTTCATTTGCTAGTCCGGTCTTTCGTCATGTCCGAAACTGTCACTCTGCGGCCTCATCGAATTTGCCGGCCTCGTTGCCCCAATGCTCCCATCCGGGCCGCGATTCCCTAGAAAACAGTTCGACCTTTGCGACGTCTCCAACGAGGTGCGCAGCGATCGCGAACGCTTCGTCTGGCTTGCGCGAATGCTCCCGAATTGGCCCCTCGATCACAGTGCGAACGTTGTTGGCCGTGTCGGGATTCCCGTTCCTTCCGAGCAAGAAGGGCTCAGAAGCGCAACGAAGCCGGTATCCCGTGCCGAAATTCAGCTTTCCGTTAGTCGTCCGCTTGACCCAAACACCGCTGGTAACGAAGCGGAATCCCCACGCGCGGCAGACCTCTATCTGCTGGTCGATCATCGGATGCGTCGCCCATAGCCACAGGACGCAATCCCCGGCCGCAAGGTGGCCCACTGGCAGCGCCTTGATCTCGTCGATCGACATCACCGAGTAATGCGAGGCCGGCCCTTTCTTCTGACCCTCTTGCGAGTAGGTACGAAAATCCCACGGTGGGTCTGCCATGATCAGCCCGTAATGGAACATCCGAAGATTTGCGAACGGCCAAGCCATCATTTTGAAGTCCGGACACCAGAAGAGTCCGCCAGTTTCCTGATGCTGTCGGCGGCCCAGCGGTAGTGCAAGACCCTATCGACCCACGTCGCATAGGCTTTGGCGTGGTCCGGATATTTCTTGTTCGTGGCGTCCTGCTCTTCGGCCATCACCTCAAGAACCTTTGCACAGCGCTCGATCGTCGCCGCCTCCACGAAATCACTATCCTGGATGACGGCCGTGCCATCGCGCACGAACAGGGCTTGATAGTCTATTCCCAGCGCCTCGGCCTCCTTGTAGGCGGCCTCCTCGTCTGTAAAATATCGCCATTCCGTGGTCGAAAACTTGTCGTCAATCACACGGGGGACGCGGTAGGCCACGGGTCGCTTAACAAAAACCGGAACGCTCATGCTTTGTCCTCCAAAGTCCGGACTGCCGGAGACACCGCCATCTCTGCCTCAATTGCGTCCAGCGCGGCATCTGTGACATCCGTGTATTTCAGCCGCTCGAAGCGACGCTGTAGAGCGCTAAGGCGTTGCTCTCTTTTTAGCTCAGCGAACCCGTCGCGTATCATCTGGTCCGTTTCTTCGTTCCAAATAATGACCTCGCCATCATTGTAACGGGACGCTCCGGCTCGGTGCGCATGCCAATACTTTTCGCCGTAGCCGTTATGGCTTGGCGGATAAGCATTCCATTGGCCTTCTCGTTCTTTGAGCGTGAAGCGACCTGTCTTGAACACCTTCTCCACTTCGTGAGGTTGCCACTCTGAGGCACCCCAGCGGTTGCCAAGCCTCATCGCGACCTTGGCGCCCGGAACGAAAGGATGGTCCGTCATACTTCACCCCGTTCATCTGCCGGACTTCCAACGAGACCGGACGTCTCGCGCGGCACATCGCGCCATTCAAACGTCACAGGGTTGGCGGCGCCCGTCGTGTCATGATCTCGCCATTGGATACGCCAGCGCTGCTGCAAGGTGTCCTTGAGCCAACGCAGATTGACCGTTGGTTCCTCGTAAGCTTTCTGCCTAGTCATGCGCGGACTCCTTCAGGCCCGGACTTCCCACAAGTTCGCGTGGCCTCTCGAACCGTGAAGGCGACCAATCGCAATAGGCGTCGGTTTCGACGTGGCCGAACATTGCCTTGCATCGCCTGATGTGGCGACAATCGCCGCAAGTGGTGCCCTGCGGTAGACGCATCTTGTCGGGGTCGGTTGGGTCATAGTTCATTGGCCGGACTCCTGGGGTGTCCGAGCCGCATCGGCCTTCCACGCCGCTTCCGCCTCGCCGCGGGTTTTAAACCAGCGATATTCGTTATCCAGCCAGACGCAAAAGATGTCTGGCCCTTTAGTGAGGGTCGCGAACTTCTGAATGCCGGAATGCTCGACCTCGGCATCTTCCGCAGCAAGGGCGCGGTCGCCCCACGAATAGGTCACTTCCCAATCTTCGGGATTGTAGAGATAGTCAGGATCAGCCATCTATTCCCCCTGTTGCCGGAGTTGCGAAGAGTCCGGCACTCTATTGATAATAGATTTCAGTCGCCCCCGATGCTTTCGAGCCGTGGGCGATGATCGCATATCCAGCATTTCTAATTCTTGCGTGCCGTCGCTGACGTTCAATGTCCCGTGACATCTTGCGACCATGATGTGAGAGAACGGGCGAGCAGTCATGGCCTCTTTTAGGAATCGCTTCAGTTGGCCACGGCCGTTGAACGGTCCCTTGAGGTCCGGAACGCATCCGGGGTCCGTTATGATGATGTAATCATTTTCGCTCATTTGCCTTCACTCAAAGTCTGGTCAGGGCGCGAGACCGCCAGCAACCGCAGCCCCTCCGCTATTGCCCGGTACTCCCGCGCCAGGCATTCAGGCATTCCGCCGCCGATCCATGCCTCGTACTTCTCGGCGAGCGCTATCATCTCTTCCGGGTTCATCGGTCTTCCTTCCATCCAAAGATGATGGCGATGGCTTCCCAAATCGTCATGCGTGGCGGCTTGGGGCCAAGGTTTGAACTGTTCGGGATCCCTCCGCACATGGTCAGTCCTTTCGCGTCGGTGCCGAGCACAGCCAGGCGAATATCATCAGCCCAACGGCCACGATGACGATCGTCCAGCGCACATGCCAAATGATGTATAGCCAATCGCTCATTCTCTGGTCCGGACTGGAGAGGTGACCGCAACAACGCGCCGAGCCTTCTCGACCAAATGCCGGGGCAGATATCCGCCGAACGGCGATGGAACAAATACATGCCCGAATTGCTCGATCGCCCAAGCGATCGCCACTGGCCAGCTTTCTTTCCGTACTCCAAGAAATGTTTTCGCGTATGTGCGAGACATGCCCTTAGGCTCATCAAGCTTCGAGTGGGGGCGGGGGCTCCACACGTCAGTTTTGTTCGTCATCGTCCACCCTAAGCGGCCTGGAGCCCTTGCTGTATATTCGATGGCAACATCATCTTGACCGCCAAGCTTGACCAAAAGCTCCCAGTTGTTGTGGTAGTGCTTTTCCCTAAGTGCATTTGCCAGTTTGCTCATTTGCAGGCCCGATCTGTCGATGAGACCGAAACAGGGACGAACAGCGTGTGGAATTTTTCCGGCTCAAACCAGCGCCAGAATTCACCATCGACGGCTGTTGCGTAGTGGCCCCTGCGTACCTCCGGTAAGGGAGTGGAATGAAACCGCCTGATCAGCCAAACAGGCATCACCGACCCATCGAACAGCCATGCCGTCAGATACTCCGGCCGCCGCATGTGTGTTGCGCCCTCCGGCATGTCCGGAGTTTGGGCAAGTCCGGCAGCTTCCAACGCTGCGGCTTTCTTGTCCCACATGATCGCCTGCATCGCAGCGTTGCAGTCGCCGTTGAAATTAGCTC
>CAZUUP010000555.1:0-4126 GCA_964623105.1 uncultured Akkermansia sp. | reverse complement strand
GGCAGCCGTAGAGGTTGTCGAACTTGGACTTGGTGACGGAGTCGTTGACGTTGATGGCGGGCACCAGGAGTTTGCCGGCTTCCTTCATCTGGTAGAGGCGATGAACGCCGGTGGTGGTTTCCTCGGAGACGCCGCGCCAGCTCTTGACGATCTTGGTCCAGAGGCCGGGCTTTTCCTTGGCGAGTCGGCGCAAGAGGGACTTGACGACGGAGACTTCGTGGCTGTCGTTCTTGTTTTCATAGGCCCACTTGGAGCCGTGTTCGAGTTCGTAGCCCTTGTGGATGAGAAGGGTGACGTCACCGCCGTCGTCCACCACGAGTTCCGGGCCGAGGTCGCCGGGGAAGAGGATGGCCTTGAGGGTGAGTTCCCAGTATTCCTCGAGGGTTTCGCCCTTCCACGCGAAGACAGGGGTGCCGGTGGCGGCGATGGCGGAAGCGGCGTGGTCCTGGGTGGAGAAGATGTTGCAACTGGCCCAGCGGACGGAGGCACCGAGGGCGGCGAGGGTCTCGATGAGCACTGCGGTCTGGATGGTCATGTGCAGCGAACCGGTCACGCGCACGCCCTTGAGCGGCTTCTGTTTGGCGTATTTCTGCCGGACGGACATGAGGCCGGGCATCTCGTGTTCGGCGATGGCAATCTCCTTGCGGCCCCATTCGGCGAGGGCGATATCGCGGACGATGTAGTCGCTGCCAGAGGGGGTCTGGGCGGCGAATTTGCCGAGGTTGGGGAGGGCCGCGTTGACTTCGGCGAGGACGGCGGCGGCGGGTTTGATCTGGGCTTTGGGCATGTTAGGGGAGGGTTTCGGGGACTTGGGAGTTATGGGAATTGAGAGGTGACCGGAGGGGCGGCGGGTGGCCGGAGAGATTAGGAAAAGGGTTGGAGAGGTGCATCTCTCCAACCCTCCGGGACCAAGGGTTACTTGATCGCGCGTTGCAGGGCTTTGACCTTGTCGGTGGCTTCCCAAGTGAGGTCTTTGTCTTCCTTGCCGAAGTGACCGTAGTTGGTGGTTTTGCCGTAGATGGGGCGGAGGAGGTTCAGTTGTTTGACGATGTCGGCGGGTTTGAAGCTGAAGACTTCGCAGACGGCGTCGGTGATGGCCTGGTCGGTCAATCCGTCGGTCGCGGTGTCGAACGTGTTGACGTACACGCTGACGGGGTCGGGGTAGCCAATGGCGTAGGCGAACTGGATTTCCGCACGTTTGGCGAGGCCGGCGGCGACGATGTTCTTGGCGACATAGCGGCCCATGTAAGCGGCGCTGCGGTCAACCTTCGAGGGATCCTTGCCAGAAAAAGCGCCGCCGCCGTGGCGGCCGTAGCCGCCGTAGCTATCGACGATGATCTTGCGTCCCGTAAGACCGGTGTCGCCCTGGGGACCGCCGGTGACGAAGCGTCCGGTGGGGTTGATCAGGAAGAGGGTGTCGGGGGTGAGGAGGTTCTTGGGGAGCACCTTCTTGACGACTTCCTCGATGCAGAATTCCTCGATCTGCTTGTGCTCGACGTCGGCGGTGTGCTGGGTGGAGATGACGACGTTGGAAATGGCGACGGGCTGGTCATTTTCGTAAACGACCGACACCTGTGATTTCGCGTCGGGGCGGAGCCAGTGAATTTTGCCGCTTTTGCGAATCTGGGTGAGCCGGCGGCCGAGGCGGTGGGCGAACATGATCGGCGCGGGCATCAGTTCGGGGGTTTCATCGCTGGCGTAGCCAAACATGAGGCCCTGATCGCCGGCGCCCTGTTCCGCCTTCTTTTTGCCCTTGGCGGCCCGGGCGTCCACGCCCTGGGCGATGTCGGGGGATTGCTGGGTGATGATGGTGTTTACGAACACTTTGTCCGCGTGAAAGACGTCGTCGTCATTTACGTACCCGATTTCGCGGATGGCCTCGCGGGCGATCTTGACGAAGTCGAGCTTGGCGCGGGTGGTGATCTCGCCTCCGACCACGGCGATGTTGGATTTTACGTAGCACTCGCAGGCCACGCGGCTGGTGCGGTCCTGGGTGAGGCAGGCGTCCAGCACGGCATCGGAAATGGTATCGGCGACTTTGTCCGGATGGCCTTCGCCGACCGACTCGGAGGAGAAGATGAAGTTTTTGCTCATGAATTGACGTGTGATCCGACAGTTCCAAAACTGTCATATTGACGTATCACGATGCGAAGATATATAAGCTTCTCGGACCGTCAACAGGTATTTTGGAAAAAATCCCGGAGCGGTCTGGTGCGGGCGCCGGGGGCGCCGGGGCGGGGCGTTGAAGACGGCGGCAGAAGCGGCAAACATTCGCGGGAAAACCTGATCAACATGTCTGCGACCTTGAAACTTCTCCGGGCCATGGCGGATCCGACGCGGTTGCGAATCCTGGCGCTGCTGGAACGCGATGAACTTTCGGTGAACGAGTTGCAGGAGATAGCCAGCATGGGACAATCGCGGATTTCGACCCATTTGGGATTGCTGCAGGACGCGGGGCTGGTGCAGTCGCGCCGGGAGGGGAAACGGGCATTTTACAAACTGAGCGACGGGACCGATCCGGCGACGCGGGAGGCGGTGGCGCTGGCGGTGCGGGGCGCGAAGGAACTGGCGGAGCACGGGGCCGACCAGGTGAATTTGCGGCGCATACTCGCGCGCCGGCGGGAGCAGGCGCAGGTCTATTTCAACCAGGTGGCGGGACGATTTGACCGGAGTTACGGGCCGGGTCGCTCGTGGCAGGCGTTTGGACAGTTGTTGCTGCGGTTGCTGCCGCCGATCGTGGTGGCAGACCTGGGCTCGGGCGAAGGGTTGTTGAGCGAGTTGCTGGCGCGGCGGTGCAAGAAGGTGATCGCGGTGGATAACTCGGAGAAGATGGTCGCGTTCGGCGCGAACAAGGCGAAGAAGAACGGACTGAAGAATCTGGAGTTCCGCCTCGGCGATCTCGAGACGCCGCCGATCGAGCCGCACAGTGTCGATCTGGTCGTGCTCAGCCAGGCGCTGCATCACGCGGAGAATCCGGCGAAGGCGATCGTATCGGCGCAGAAGCTGTTGCGGCCGGGCGGGCAGATCATGATTCTGGATTTGCAGAAGCACGCCTTCGAGAAGGCGCGCGAGTTGTATGGCGACCGGTGGCTGGGGTTTGCCGAGAGCGATCTGCATCGTTGGCTGGAGGAGGCGGGCTTCAAAAGGATCGAGATCTGCGTGGTGGCCCGTGAGGAACAGGAGCCGTTTTTTCAGACGATACTGGCGGTCGGGCAGATGTAGTGCGGGAACCTATTCGTCTGGCTGGAGCGGCCGAACGGCCGGCGATTCAGATGCGACGCGGTCCCACCGGCGGCCTGATTCCCCCGCAGTGATTCATTGCACGCCGGTGCGACGGGCGATTTCCGAGTTCAGCCATTCGGTGCGGGCGTGAATCCATGCCTTCATCTCGCGGATGTCTTCCGCAAACGTCAGGCGGTTGGGATAGGCATGGCTTTGCGATTTCCAGCGCGCGGCGTTTCGTTGAACGGCGTCGCCGAGTGTGGCCGCGTTGTCGTCGATCAGGCGGGCGATGCTGGCGGTGGAAAACTCGCGCTCGCGCAGTTCGCGCCAGCGCGCCGCGAATCTCCGGGCATACTCGCGGTTGCCCAGCAGACGATTAAAGAGGTGATTCGAAAGCCATTCCGTGTGGCCGACGCGCGAAGCTTCCCAACTGCGGCCAAAGGTCGCGTCGTAATCCCAGGGCGAAAAGCGGAAACGAGGCCGGGGTTCAGCGGAGCCCGGTGCGTCGCGGTACAAGATGAAATTCTTCGTGATGCCGTCGATGTTGCTCGTAAGCAGGACGAGGAGGTGAAAATCCATCGCATTGCCGAGATCAAGCCGGGCGGCGATCCCGGTCTCGGGATGAAAGAACTCGGCGTCCGGCGCGCGGCTGACGAAACCGTTGAACTCGTCCATGGGTTTCCAGTAAGGCACGAGCAAGCCGTCTTGGGCGCGCTGTTCGTAGCCCGCGTGCCCCGGCTGGCTGAAATTGGCGGCATGATCCACGGCCTTGTACATGCACGCGTGGGCGGTGGCGTTGCTGTCGTGGCGGTGCAGTTCGAGCAGCGAACGGTCGAGACGTTCCATGAGGAGATACACGCCGCGATAGTCGCCGTTGAGATGCAGTTCGACGAAGCGGCTCGCG
>CAZUUP010000554.1:0-4132 GCA_964623105.1 uncultured Akkermansia sp. | reverse complement strand
TCTCCTCGTCGGTGAGCTTCTCCGCCGACCGCGCCTCGGCTTTCTTGCGCGCCTCCTCAGCCTTCATCTCATCAATGTCGTCGGCTTTGATCGCCATGTCCGTCAGGATTGCCACCCGGTCGCCGGTGATTTCCACAAAGCCTTCGCCAGTGGCCAGATAATGATCCACCCCATCCTTGCGCGCCACGATCTCGCCGTGGGCGATCTGCGTCATCAGCGGAATGTGCATCGGGTAAATGCCCATCTCGCCCTCGACACCGGGCAAAGTGACCATTTCCACGTCCTCCGAGTAGATCTTTGCCTCGGGGGTGACGATTTCAAGTTTCAGCGTGTTGGCCATGTTCATGCTGGTAGGGCGGAGCGTCCTCACACCGCCGCGGCGCGCTGAGATCAGCGCGCCCTACCTCCTATTCTTTGATCTCGTCGATGCCGCCCTTCATGTAGAAGTCGTTTTCGCCGACGGCGTCATGCTTGCCTTCGAGGATTTCCTTGAAAGCGCGGACCGTCTCGGCCACGGGCACCTGCTTGCCCTCGCGACCGGTGAAGACCTGCGCCACGGTGAACGGCTGGCTGAGGAACTTCTGAATCTTGCGGGCGCGGAAGACCGTGGTCTTGTCCTCCGGACTCAACTCGTCCATGCCGAGAATCGCGATGATGTCCTGCAGGTCCTTGTAGCGCTGGAGCACCTTCTGCACGCCGCGGGCCACGTTGTAATGTTCCTGGCCGACGATGTCGGGCGTGAGCGCGCGGGAGTTCGAAGCGAGCGGATCCACGGCAGGGAAGATGCCGAGTTCCGCGATGGAACGTTCAAGCACGATGGTCGCGTCGAGGTGCGCGAAGGTCGTGGCGGGCGCCGGATCGGTGAGGTCGTCCGCCGGAACGTAAACGGCCTGGAAGGAGGTGATGGAACCCTTCTTGGTCGAGGTGATGCGTTCCTGAAGGTTGCCCATTTCGGCGGCCAGCGTGGGCTGGTAACCGACGGCGCTCGGCGTGCGGCCGAGGAGCGCGGAGACCTCAGATCCGGCCTGCGAGAAGCGGAAGATGTTGTCCACGAACAGAAGCACGTCCTGATTGTGCTCGTCACGGAAGTATTCCGTCACGGCTAGCGCGGAGAGCGCGACGCGGAGACGCGCACCGGGCGGCTCGTTCATCTGGCCGTAAACCAGACCGATCTTGGAGCCTTCGTCGAGGACGGGCAGGCCGTTCTCGCCGATGAGGGGATGGCCCTTGGCGTCCTTCTTGGTCTTGATGACGCCGGCTTCAATCATTTCGTTGTAGAGATCGTTGCCTTCGCGCGTCCGCTCGCCGACGCCGGCGAACATCGAGACGCCGCCGTGCAGCTTCGCGATGTTGTTGATCAACTCCATGATGACGACGGTCTTGCCGACGCCGGCACCGCCGAACGCGCCGACCTTGCCGCCCTTGAGGAACGGGCAAATGAGGTCAATGACCTTGATGCCCGTGGTAAGCACCTGCGGGCTGGTGGATTGATCCACCAGCGGCGGGGCGGCCCGGTGGATGGAATTGTATTTGTCCGCCTTCACCGGGCCCTGTTCGTCCACGGCGTCGCCGGTGACGTTGAAAACGCGGCCCATGACGGCATTGCCGACCGGCATGGAGATGGGCTTGCCGGTGTCGGTGATGGTCATGCCGCGCTTGAGCCCTTCGGTCGTGCTCATGGCGACGGCACGAACCCAGTTGCCGCCGAGGTGCTGCTGCACTTCGAGGGTCAGCTTGGTCTTGCCCTGCCCGGGAAGGTCGTACTCCACGGTCAGCGCGTTGTAGATGGCGGGAAGCTGGCCCGTGAACTCGATGTCGAGGACGGGGCCGATGATTTGAACGATTTTGCCGGTGTTCATCGTGATAAATTAATTGCCCATCGCCATCTGGGCGGTGGTGATTTCCAAAAGTTCTTTCGTAATGTTGGCCTGCCGCAATTTGTTGTACTCGAGCGTGAGATCCTTGATGATCTGCTTGGCGTTGTCGGTCGCGTTCTTCATGGCGACCATGCGCGCCGATTGTTCCGAAGCCTTGGCTTCCTGCAAGAACTGGAAGACCTGATAGTTCAGGTAATGCGGCAGCAGATTGCCAAGCACGGTGGCCGCCACCGGCTCGAAAAGATATTCCCGACTGGCCTCTCCGAGTTCGGCTCCCGCCCCTGCACCGGAAAGATCGGCGTCGAGCGCCTTGATCTCACCGATCGGCAGCAATTGGCGGGATTCCGGCTTTTGCGTCAGGGTGTTGATGAAATTCGTGTAAAGCACATCCACCGCATCCACCTTGCCGCTCAGGAACAATTCCTGGGCAAAGCGTGAGATGGCCCGGGCCTCCGCGAACTGAGGCGTGTCCTTGTAACCAAACTCGGCCGCCAGCTCGCGCTTGAGCCGACCCGCCCATTGCGCCCCCTTCTTGCCGGCGCAAACGAAAACCGTCGCGTCCTTGTCCCACTTGGCGGCTTCGCGGAGCAGGTTCGTATTCAGCGCACCGCACAAGCCCTTGTCAGTCGTGATCAGGATGAGCGCCCGCTTCTTGACGGGCCGCTTTTCCATCAACGGGTGACTGAACTCTCCCGCACCGGCCGTGGCGGCAGCCAGCACCTCGTTCATCAGGGTGGCGTAAGGCCGGCCCGCAAGCGCGGCCTGCTGCGCGCGGCGCATCTTGGCCGACGCGACCATCTGCATCGCCTTGGTGATTTGGGCGGTGTTCTTGACCGACTTGATGCGCCGGCGGATGTCGCGTGTGCTGGGCATGACAACTATTTCCTGATCTTGGCGGCGGCTTTCAAACGGGCCTCTTCGCGGACGTGAAAACCAATCTCACGACGGGGACTCTCCGGCCCGGAGAGCAATCCACGGAGCGCGTCGAACAACCCGGCAATCTCGGAATCGTGGCCGGTCAGTCGCTGCTCGATTGCGGAGAGCTTGGCAGCGAGCACGCCATTCAAAGCCAGTTGCTCGCGCATCAACAGGAACGCGCGGACGATTCTAACGCTGGCTTCAATCGCCGTGGGGCTGCTCAACACTGAGGCCAGCATCACCACACCATGTTCGGTGAAAACCCATGGGAGCGTCTGGCGTCCGCCGCGACCAATCTTTGATATCACAGATTGTGATATCAAAGCTGTAAACTCCTGCCTCGTAAGGACAAACGCAAAGTCCGAAGGGAACCGTTCCAAGTTCCGCTTGACCGCCTGGTTCAACTGACCGGTGGGGACGCCGTAGATATCAGCCAGATCCGAATCCAGCATCACGCGCTGGCCACGAATCGAGAGGATTAACCCCTCAATCGTATTCGCCGCGCCGGCTGGTTCGAGTGCCATATACATCTGCGTCAGGTCAGTTACAAATAAGCGTTAGCGGTAGCTCTGCTTGAACTCCGCCACCGCAGCCTTCAATTCGGCCCCGAGGGCATCACTGATGGCCTTCTCGTTGCGGAGCTTGACGAGCAACGGCTCTTTCCGCGTGGAGAGGAAATCGGTGAGCTTGTTCTGGAAGTCCTTCACCTTTTCCACCGCCACGTCGTCAAGCAGGTTGTTCTGCATCGCAAACAGGACGGCCGACTGGATCTCGACGGGCAGCGGGTTGTATTGATTCTGCTTGAACAACTCGACAATGCGCTTGCCCCGTTCCAGCGTGGCCTGCGTCTTGGCGTCGAGATCCGAGCCGAACTGCGCGAAGGCCGCAAGTTCACGGAACTGCGCCAACTCGAGCTTGATCTTGCCGGCGACCTGCTTCATCGCCTTGATCTGCGCGGCGGAACCGACGCGCGACACGGACAAACCGACCGAGATGGCGGGACGGATGCCTTGGTAGAAAAGGTCGGTTTCCAGATAAATCTGGCCGTCCGTGATGGAAATCACGTTCGTCGGAATATACGCCGACACGTCGCCGGCCTGCGTTTCAATAATGGGCAGCGCGGTGAGCGAACCGCCGCCGCTGCGTTCGTTGACGCGCGCCGAGCGTTCGAGCAAACGGCTGTGGAGATAGAAAACGTCACCCGGATACGCCTCACGACCCGAGGGGCGCTTGAGCACGAGGGAAACCTGGCGGTAAGCAACGGCCTGCTTGGAGAGGTCATCGTAAATGATGAGGGCATCCATGCCGTTGTCCATGAACCACTCGCCCATCGCCGC
>CAZUUP010000553.1:0-4145 GCA_964623105.1 uncultured Akkermansia sp. | reverse complement strand
CAATAGGATGAACGGTTACTATTGGGTGACTCGCGGCCGGGAAATCGAAAACTACCTGCGAGATTCCGTCCTCTGCCGCACGTTCCAAGGCCTACTTTCCGTTCCCGACCTGTCGCTTAAGCTTGGTGAAAACCAGCGCTTGGATGATGTGTTGAGGGGCTTGGGGCGGCGCTTAAACCTCAAGCGGTGCAAATGGCTACGCTATGCCCAACACAAGCCGGAGATCATGTCAAAGATTGCCAAGTCGATTACTGAAAAACAAGATATGGATCGCTTGGATTTCCTGAGCCGTCTCGAATCTCTTTCTAAGTTTATCCGTGACCGCAACGCGTCAAATCTCCCCACCTCGTAGGAGGTTTACTCTGTGATGTTGCTACTCGATCATCGCCGAATCCGCGCAAAAATTACCGCGGCTACACGAACAGCGACCACGGGATCGACGGCGAGATCGAGTTCAAAGACGACCACGGACGCGCCTCCGGCCAGCGCCTCTACCTGCAGCTCAAGTCAGGCGATTCCTACCTCACCACCCGCCAGAGCGACGGCGCCGAAATCTTCCAGATCAAGAACCCCCGCTGGGCCGCCTACTGGCAGCGGCAGGCCTACCCCGTCATGCTCGTCATCCGCACCTCCGACGGCAGAATCCGCTGGATGGACATAAGCGCCTACCTCAAACGCGAAAGCGCAGCCCGGACGAAAGCGACCCAGATCGCCTTCGACGGCGCGCCATTCGATGCACTCCGCGTGCAGGAACTACGGAGCGAGGCGTTAAAAAAAACCCGCTGAAATCACCCCCGTCCGACCAAATCCTGCTCCCAAGCCACCCCGCCCCCCAACACACCGGACCAAAACAGCGCCGCCCACAGACCCATCCCCATCCCCCCCTCCCTCCCTCCTTCTCCCCGTCCCTCCGTCCCTCCCCCGGCAACTTTTTCCCCTCCCCCCTCCCGCACTCCTCCCCGCTCCCCCCGAAATCATTGGCAATCCGCGCACTACGTTGCATGGCACATCCGCTGCTTCGCACCACGCTGCGCAATCTTTGCCATGATCGACGCCCTCTTTAACCAAAGCGGATACCAGGCCGCCAAGAAGATGCTGGACGCCACCACCGTCCGGCAGGACGCCATCGCCGCCAACATCGCCAACGTCGAGACCCCCGGCTACAAACGCCTCGACCTCGCCCCCGCCTTCGAAACCCAGCTCCGGCAGGCCATCGGCAACGGCGACCTCTCGACCATCCACTCCCTTTCACCCCATCTGGCCCAAGACCCCAAAGCCGTCTCCAACCGCCTCGACGGCAACACCGTCCAGCTCGAAACCGAACTCCTCCACCAAAACCAGAACTTCGTCGCCCACGCCCTCGAAACCCAGCTCATCACCGGTTCCCTCCTCAAACTCCGTCTGGCCATCACCGGACGCTCCTGATCCCCGCCATGCTCAACCTCCTCACCGGCATCACCAGCACCGCCGCCGCCCTCGACGCCGAACGCGTCCGCCTCGAGGTCACCTCCCAAAACATCGCCAACGCCAACACCACCCGCGGCCTCGATGGCAAACCCTACCAACGCCAGAAAGTCATCTTCGAATCCGTCCTCCAACAAGCCCAATCCGCCCACTCCGGCGGTTCACCTCTTCCCCAAGGTGTCCAGGTCGCCCGCATCGCCAAAGACCACAACCCGCCCCGCCTCGTCCCCATGCCCGGCCACCCCGACGCCAACGCCGAAGGCCTCGTCGCCCTCCCCAACATCAACATCCACGAAGAAATGGTTGACCTCATGTCCGCCTCCCGCTCCTTCGAAGCCAACCTCACCGTCGTCAAGAACGCCCGCAGCATGGCCATGCACGCCCTCCAAATCGGCAAACGCTAACCGCCAATCGCTAACCGCTAACCGCTAGCCGCCATGGACCCCATCGCCGCCTTCCGCCAGTTCGTCCCCCCCGGCGTCACCGCCCGCGCCCCCAAGACGCTCGACAACACCGCCCTCACCCGCGGCCTCATCCCCGCCGCCGAACTCCAGAAACTCAACCCCGACCTCGGCCTCGACCCCACCCATCAGGCCACCCACGCCAACTCCTTCGAAGGCACCCTCGCCCGCCTCGTCTCCGGCGTGAACGACAAACAAACCGCCGCCGCCGACACCGTCCGCGCCCTCACCAGCGGACAAAACGCCTCCCTCCACCAGGCCATGATCTCCATGGAGGAAGCCAGCGTCTCCTTCCAGCTCATGGTCGAGGTCCGCAACAAACTCCTCGAGTCCTACCAGGAACTCATGCGCATGCAGATCTAGCCGGTAACCCCGCCGCGCCGCCATGAACAACCTCGCCACCGTCGGCAAACAACTCCAGGTCATCTGGGGCAAACTCGGCCTCAACCAGCGCATCAGCATCGTCCTCGCCGCCCTGGCCATCGTCGCCGGCCTCGCCAGCCTCCTCTTCTGGTCCAGCCGCCCCGAATACTCCCTCCTCTACGGCAAACTCGACGACTCCGAGGCCGCCAAGGTCATCAACCACCTCGACGAGGCCAAAATCCCCTACCGCATCAGCAAAGCCGGCGGCGCCCTCTACATCCCCGAGGAAAAGGTCCACAAAACCCGCATGCAGCTCGCCATGAAAGGCATTCCCAGCGCCGACGGCCCCGGCTGGGAACTCTTCGACAAACCCAACTTCGGCATCTCCGACTTCGTCCAGCGCGCCAACTTCCTCCGCGCCGTCCAGGGCGAACTCGCCCGCACCATCAGCCAGCTCGACGGCGTCTCCTCCGCCCGCGTCATGATCACCCTTCCCGAAAACCGCCTCCTCATCGACAAACAGAAAAAACCCACCGCCTCCATCTGGATCAAACTCCGCGGCATCGGCGACCTCTCCCCCGCCACCGTCAACGCCATCCGCTTCCTCGTCGCCAACTCCGTCGAAGGCCTCACCCCCGGCAACGTCTCCGTCGTTGACAACCGCGGCTCCCTCCTCACCGACAACCGCGAAAACGACCCCGTCGCCGGCCAGTCCTCCAACCTCCTCACCGCCAAACGCAACGCCGAAAAATACCTCTCCGAAAAAGTCGAAACCATGCTCACCCAGGTCCTCGGACCCGGCCAGTCCGTCGCCCGCGTCTCCGCCGACATCAACTGGGACACCATCACCCGCACCGAGGAAAAATTTGACCCCGAAAGCCAGGTCGTCCGCTCCTCCACCATCAACGACGAAAAAACCGAATCCTCCACCCCCAACTCCGGCGGCGCCGTCGGCGTCGTCCCCAACACCACCGGCGACACCAACTCCACCAGCCTCACCGGCTCCAAAACCGCCAAGAAAATCGACACCAAAACCTACGACATCAACAAAATCTCCAGCCAGATCGTCCAGGGCGCCGGCACCATCAAACGCATCTCCGCCGCCGTCTTCGTCAACACCCGCTTCACCGGCTCCGGCACCAACCGCACCGCCCAGCCACGCACCCCCGAAGAACTCAAAAAATTCCGCCTCGTCGTCCAGAGCGCCCTCGGCGTCGAAACCAACCGCACCGACGAAGTCACCCTCGAGGAAGTCATCTTCAACGACCAGCCCGTCCTCGAAGAACAGCAGAAAACCGAAAAACAGGAGAAATACCAGTTCGTCTGGTCCCTCCTCAAATCCTTCGGCTCCCCGCTCCTCGCCCTCATCTTCTTCGGCCTCTTCCTCCACACCCTCCGCAAAACCAAGGCCGACGACATCCCCATCAACATCCCCCTCGACGAAAAATTCGCCTTCCCCAACGGCTCCGCCACCGGCCCCGACCAAACCAAAACCGACACCGTGAAATCCGAACCCATCCCCGAACCCCCGCCGGCACCCAAGGAAAAAATAGTCACCGCCGAGGAACTCAACCGCCTCATCCGCACCAACCCCGACACCGTCACCGAAGCCCTCCGCGGCTGGCTCACCAACGGCAGCAACCCCCCGCCCTCCCAGCCCAAACCCGGCAACTAACCCCCCTCCCGCACCACCCATGCTTACCAACTACCAATTACTAATCACTAATCACTAATCACTAATCACTAATTACTTTCCCCCTCCCCCCCCCCCCCCCACCCCCCCCCCCCCCCGCCCCCCCCCCCACCCAAACCCACCCCCCCCCCCCACCCCCCCCCACTCCCCCCCCCCCAACAACC
>CAZUUP010000552.1:0-4150 GCA_964623105.1 uncultured Akkermansia sp. | reverse complement strand
AGAAAAAGGATGATTCGCTGAATGTTCCGCTCGGCGTGGAGCAGGCGGCGATTGTCACCTACAGCGGGCCGCGGGTCGCGGTGACTCCGTATAAGTGGGGCGTGGCAGTGAACGTGCGCATCGCGAAGGTGACCGAGCAGCCCGGAACACGGATTTACGACGTGCGCTACATCGTCAATCGCGCCGGGACGTTTGATCTCAAGGATTACCTCATCGGCGAAGATGGCAACGCGCTCGCGGGGTTGCCTTCTTTCAAGTTTCATGGCGACCCGAAGCTCTCCAAGCATCTCGACGCGCGGATTCAGGAGACTGAAGAAATCGCCGTGGAGGTGGGCGGCCGCTACTACTTAACACTGGCCGCGCTGGGTGTGTTCTGGATTGCGTGGCTGCTCCTGCTCATTTTCTACGGCCGCGCCAAGCCCGCGCCCGCCGCCGCCGCGCCGCCCGAGCCGACGCTGGCCGAACTGCTGCGCGCCATGCTGGCCCAGCTAGAGGCCGGCACCCTCGATGCCGAAGCCAAGGCGAAAATGGAAATGCTCCTCCTCCGCCGCTGGCGCAAAGAACTGGCGCTCGCCAACGTGCCGATGAACACCGCCTTCGAAGCCATCAACCGCGATGCCAAGACCGGCAACCTGCTGCGCCAGGTCGAGCAGTGGCTGCACAATCCCGCGGCGAAGGTGCCCAAGGAGGCCATCGCCGCGGTGCTCACGCCTTACGCGGTCGAGACAACAGCAGCCGCAGAGGGAAAAGTAATTAGTGATTAGTAATTAGTAGGAACCAGCTCGTAACCATGCACGCGGACATACTCCAATCGGAGGCGCAGATCAGTTTCTTGCGACGGCCTGGGCGCGTTGTCGCAGTCCCGCAGGGACGATCGAGAATAGCCCAGCACTTCAGTGCTGGGTTGGCGGACAGGGAAGCGAAGAGTCCCGGCAGGGACGAAAGAGGTAAGACGGAGCACGGTTTCTCTCGTCCCTTCCGGGACTTAGTTTCCCACGGACACAGACCCAGCACTGAAGTGCTGGGCTATTTTCTTCCGCCCGCCGGGCTAAATCCGAACACCAGATGCCGGCCAAAATCCAAGACGCTACCCCAATCACCCGACGCCTCCGCACTAATCACTAATTACTAATCACTAATTACTTTTCCCCCGCTTCCCATGATCTTCCTCCATCCCCAGTGGCTCGCCCTCCTCGCGCTCCCGGTGATTCTCGCCTTCTGGGAGTGGGTCCGGCGCGGGCAGCCGATTGCGCTGCCGTTCGATCATGGGAAGCAGGGACGCGGGTCGGTGCTGCGGTTTCTGGTGCTGTGCGCGAACTGTCTGCCGGCGGGATTGCTTGCGCTGGCGATCATCTTTCTCGCGCATCCGGTGACTTTTCTGCCGCCGGAAGTGGAGCGGAAACTGACGAACGTCCAGATTCTCCTCGATACTTCGGGCAGCATGGCCGAGCCGCATGGATCCCAGGCGGCGGGACGTAACCGGCGCTTCGATTCGGCGATGGCGGCCATCGACAAGTTCATCAACTACCGCAAGGGCGACGCCTACGGTCTCACCATTTTCTCACGGCATTTCATCCACTGGGTGCCGCTGACGCTCGACACGCAGTCCATCATGCTGTCAAAGCCGTTCATCCAGCCAGACAACCCGCGGCTCGACCCGCCGTCGATGGGCCGTCACGGGCTGCCCGATGCGTTGTGGGGCATCACATTGATCGGCAAGGCGCTGCACGGTGTGGCTGATCTGCTGGCGCAGCGTCCCGAGGGCGACCGCATGATCATCCTGATGACGGACGGCGAGAGCAGCGACATCCTGCCGCCGCGCGACTCGGAGGTCATCGCGCGGCTGCGGGCCGAGCGAATCATCCTTTTCAGCATCATGATGACCGAGGAAGCGGTGCCGGCGCCGCTGGTGGGCATCACGCGGGCCACGGGAGGCGAAGTCTTCAACGCCGCTACGCCCGAGGCGTTGCACGCGGTGTTCGCGCGCATCGACGCGATGAAGAAAGTCGTGGTGCTCGAGAAGAAGCCGCAGGTGGCGGACATGTATGAACCGTTTTTCGGGCCGGCAATCGCGCTGTTGGTGCTGAGTGTGCTCGCGCTGTTTGGTCTGCGCTTCACGCCGTGGTGAACGGCGCCCCCCGCCGGTGTATGGTGTCCCAACGAACGCGCTTCCAACCCGGTAGAAATCCCGCTAAGCTTCTCACATGCTGTTCCCTGCAATTCTTCCGGCACGCAATCCGCGACAACATCTCGGTCTCGGCGGTCTGGTGCTGCTGCTTCTGCCCATGATGACGACGCTTTCCCACGGTGCGGGCGAGGCTCTCAAACTCAATTTGCGTGCGCGGCCGGAGGTGCGTCCGGGGGTCCATGTCCTGACGGAGCGAAAGACAGAGTGGGATCCGAAACAGACGGCCCTGATCATCTGTGACATGTGGGATGATCATTGGTGCAAGTCGGCGGCCCGGCGGGTGGGTGAACTGGCCGGACCACTCAATGAGCTGGCGAAGGAGGCGCGCCGACGCGGGGTGTTGATCATTCACGCACCCAGCAGCGTGACGGGCTTTTACAAGGACACACCGCAACGGCGGCGGGCGCAAATGGCCGCGTTGGTGCCGACCCCGGTGCCGCTGACCCGGGCCGAGCGTTGGGGAACGGGCTGGTGCTGGACCGATCCGGCGCGCGAGCGGGTGCTGCCGATTGATGATTCCGACATGGGCTGCTCGTGCGTGGGGACCAAATGCACGATCCGCGAGGCGTGGACGCGACAAATCGCGACCATCGAGCTGGCGGCCGAGGATGCATTGACGGACAACGGACAGGAGACATGGAATCTGCTGACCGCGCGCGGAATCAAAAACGTGATTTTGTGCGGCGTGCATTTGAACATGTGCGTGCTTGGCCGCCCATTTGCGATCCGGCAGCAGGTCTATCTGGGGTTGAATGTGGCGTTGGTGCGGGATTTGACGGATACGATGTATAATCCCGAGCGGCCGCCCGGCGTGGATCATTTCACCGGGACGGACCTGGTGATAGAGCATGTGGAGAAGTTCTGGTGTCCGTCATTTACCAGCGGGGATTTGACGGGGCGGGCGCCCTTTCGTTTCCAAGAGGATCGCCGGTAAGCACGGGCGAACATCACCATCCAGGAGTGGCCGGTGTTTCTGCTGAACGGATGCCGCTTCCGATTCGTCAGGAGTGGGTTCCAATGCAACTAAACTCCGGATCATGCAATCTATGAATCTCATCACCCGACGCAGTTTTCTCGAGCGCACGGCGGTTGGCGCCGGTGCGCTGGCCGTGATTGGCGGCACGCGCGCCTCCGCCAAAGTGCTGGGAGCCAATGACCGGCTGCGCATCGCGGTCGCGGGCTGCAACGGGCGCGGGAAGAGTCACATCAGCGGTTGGTTGAGCCAGCCGAATGTCGAGATCGCCTACCTCATTGATCCCGACGAGCGGGTCCTAAATGAGTCGCTCAAGAGCCTCGAGAAGAAGGTGGCGGGGAAGTTCACCACCCGGGGCCTGGCGGATGTGCGCAAGGCGCTGGAGGATCCGACCCTGGATGCAATTTCGGTGGCGACCCCGAATCACTGGCATTCGCTGATTACGATCTGGGCGGCGCAGGCGGGCAAGCATGTCTATGTGGAAAAGCCCATGAGCCACGATGTAGCCGAGGGGCGCGTGGCGGTGGAGGCGCAGAAAAAATATGGCGTGGTTATCCAGCACGGGACACAGCGCCGGAGTGATGCGGGGCTGGCCGGATTGCACGCGGCGATTCAGGCGGGGAAGTTTGGGAAGCTGAAGATTTCCTACGGTTATTGTTGCAAGCCCCGGGGTGGCATCGGCGTCAAGGAGGCCGGGGCGCCGCCGGCTAATTTGAACTGGGACCTTTGGCGGGGGCCGGCGAAGATTGCGAAGTTTCACCCCAACCTCGTGCATTACAACTGGCACTGGTTCTGGGCGACGGGCAACGGGGATTTGAACAACCAGGGCACCCACCAGCTTGATGTGGCGCGATGGGCGGTCGATCCGTCATTGACCCATCCGGTGCGGGCGATGGCGATTGGCGGCCGGTTCCAGTGGAATGACCAGGGGGAGGCGCCGAACACGATGTTTGGGATTGGTGAGTATGCGAACGGACAGCAGGTGGTCT
>CAZUUP010000551.1:0-4150 GCA_964623105.1 uncultured Akkermansia sp. | reverse complement strand
CGTCGGCGTGGAGTTGCTTTTCCATGTCGCGCACGGCGTCGGTGTAGTCGGCGACTTGCTGCTGGTCGTGGGCGCTGAGCCGGCTCTTGAGGGCGGCGAAGCGCTGGCCGGTGCGGTCGAGGATGCTCTGGCCGCGCTTGAGGCGGGAGACTTCGGCTTCGATTTCGCGCGGGGTGCCGGCGAGGAACATACGGGCGAAAATCTGCGAGGGCCGGTCGAGCGGCGGAACGCTCGCGCCGGTCGCGGTGTAGGTGAGCGCACTGCCGCCGTCCTGCGTGCGCAACGAGAGCAGCGGAAACCGCGTGGCGGTGCCGACGTGCTTGGCGGCGAGGTAATCGAGCGAGACGCTGTTGCGGAAGCCGGGCGCGGTCGGGTGTTTGGCGCTGGTGAGGAAGCACGCCTCGGACGCGTGGTCGCCGCCGATCTGCGGGTGCGAGATTCCAGAGAAGACGGTGAAATGTTCGCGCAGGTCTGCGAGGACTTGCAGGTATTCGCTGGATTCGTAGCCGCGTCCGGCCTGGGTCGGGAAGAAGGATGGCCCGTAAAGCCCGAAGCCCGTGCAGATGCTGACCATGCGGCGTGGCGGCGTATTGTCGGCGGCACCGGCGAAGCTTTCGAGCCACGGCAACGCGAGCAGGGCGGAACTGGTGCGGATGAACTGGCGGCGCGTGGGGAGGTTGCTATTCACAGGCGAAGCGTCACCGATTTTGGCCTCGATTTCAAGCGTGGATGCGCCCAAGGAAGCGGCGGGTCAGCGGGCGGAACGCGGTCCGTGAGCGGCGCGGTACAGGCGGAGCTTGCCGTAGTCGATGCGTCCGCGCAGGACGTTGTGGGCGCCACTGAGCGTCTGCCAGCCCGCTTTCTCGAAGGCGGCCTGCATTTCCCGGGCATCGTCGGGCGTGAAGAACTGGTCGAGGTCGAGCTTTTCGCCGGCTTCCATGGCGCTGGCGAGATGGCCGGCGATGGTGCTCTCGGTAAGACCGCGGTTGCGGGCGATGGCGGCGAGATCGAGGCCGGAGCGGAACTGGCGGAGGCTTTCGCGGACAGTTTCGGTGAGGAGTTCGCCGCGGGTTTTGGCGGGGGTGAGGCTGGTGACGGCCTCCAATTCCTCGGCGAAGACCTGGCGGGGATTGGCGGCGAGGTGGGCGCGGATTTCCTCGAGGAACGCGGGGCCGTAGGAGCGCCATTTGGCGTCGCCGACGCCGGAGATGCGGCGAAACTCGGCCTCGGTGGCGGGATAGTTGCGGGCCATGAGCCGGAGGGAGTTGTCGCCGAAAACGATGTAGGGGGGGACGCCCTGGGCGTCGGCGAGTTGCTTGCGAAGGGAGCGGAGCTTGTCGAACAGCAGTTCGTCGCACGCGATGTCGCCGGCGCGCTGGGTGGCGGCCTGGGGGGCGGTCATGGGCCGGGTGAGGGTAATCTTGCGACGGTCCTTGAGCGCGGCGAGGCCATCCGGGGCGAGTTCGACGGTGGGGAACTGGCCGGTGCTCTGGGCGAGGTAGCCCAGGCGCATGAGTTCGCGGGCGATGGCGCCCCATTCCTGCCGCGTGTGCTCGCCGCCGATGCCGTAGGTGGAAAGTTCGTGGTGTCGCCACTGGCGGACACGGTCGGTGTCGCCGCCGGTGAGGACGGCGATGACGTGATTGAGCCCGACGCTGAAGCCACTCTTCTGCTTGATGCGGAAGACGCAGCTCAGGAGTTTTTGAGCGGCGAGGGTGCCGTCGAAGGTCGAGCGCGGGGCGAGGCAGTTGTCGCAGGCGCCGCAGTTGGAATCGGGATAGGTCTCGCCGAAGTAGTCAAGAAGGGCGGCGCGACGGCATTCGTTGATCTCGGCGTAGTGGACCATGGTCTGCAACTGCTCGCGGGCGATGCGGCGTTCGTTCTCGTCGGGCTTTTCATCGATGAAGCGGGTTTGCTTGATGACGTCGCCGGGGCTGAACATGAGGAGGCATTCGCCGGGGAGGCCGTCGCGGCCGGCACGGCCGGTTTCCTGATAGTAGCCCTCGATGTTTTTGGGGAGGTCGTGGTGGATGACAAAGCGGACGTTGGGTTTATTGATGCCCATGCCGAAGGCGATGGTGGCGCAGATGACGCGGAGTTCGTCGCGGAGAAATTTCGCCTGATTCTTGCTGCGGTCGTCCTTTTCCATGCCGGCGTGGTAGGTGCCGGCCTTGATGCCATCGGCGACGAGTTTCTCCGCGAGCGATTCGGTGGCGGCGCGGCTGGCGCAGTAGATGATGCCGCTTTCCTTGGGGCGGGCGCGGAGGAAATCGAGGATCTGGCGGTAGCCGCCCGTCTTGGGCACGACGCGGTAGCTCAGGTTGGGGCGGTTGAAACTGGCGACGTACACGCCGGGTTCGCGCAACTGGAGCTGGGAGACGATGTCGGTGCGGACGCGCTCGGTGGCGGTGGCGGTGAGGGCCATGAAGGGGACCTGGGGAAACTGGCGGCGCAGCTCGGCGATCTGGCGGTATTCGGGACGAAAATCATGGCCCCATTCGCTGATGCAGTGCGCTTCATCGATGGCGAAGAGGTTCACATTCCAGCGTTTAAGATCTTCGAGAAAGCCGGACAACATGATGCGCTCGGGCGCGACGTAGAGGAGGCGAAATTCGCCGTTGTGCAGGCCGCGGAGGATGGGACGGGATTCTCCCGCGGCCAGCGAGGAGTTTAGAAAAGCGGCTGCGACGCCGCTGGCCTGGAGGGCGTCCACCTGGTCTTTCATCAGCGCGATGAGGGGTGAGACGACAACGGTGAGGCCGGTCCGGACGAGGGCGGGCAACTGGAAGCAGAGGGATTTGCCGCCGCCGGTGGGCAGGAGGGCAAAGACGTCGCGACCGGCAAGGGTGTCGCGGATGATTTCCTCCTGGAGCGGGCGAAAGGAGGTGTAACCGAAGACTTCCTTCAGCGGCGTGAGCAGGTCATGTCCGGAGCCGGGAGAGTTGGGCATGGTGCGTGGTGTCAAAGCGGGGCTTGCGGGTTGAATGAGTTTTCTCGGTCCAGGAGGGTGAGGGCGAGCGAGGCGCTCACTGGAAGGCTTCCCGAAGCAGGGCGAGGCTCTTGGGAACGGCGGTGTCGGGATTTTCCCGGCCTTCCATTTCGAGAGTCACGTAGCCGGTGTAATTGACCGCCGCGAGGATGCCGGCGATGCGTTTGTAATCCAGGTCAAGCGTGTACCATTCCCCGCCGCCGAAGTAGGTTTTGGCCTGCACGTAAACCGTTTTGTGGGCCATCTGTTGCAGCTTGGCGTAAGGTTCTTCGAGGAAGTTCCCGGTGTCCATCAATCCGCCGAGCCAGGGGGATTGAATGGCGTTGAGAATCCGCAGCAAGCCTTCGGGAGTGCGGGCCAGCCCCCAATGATTTTCGAGCGCGAGGACGACGCCGTGTTCCTCTGCTGCGGGCAGGCAGCGGGTGATGCCGTCGATGCACCACTTGAAGCCTTCCTCTTCCGTGTGGCCGGGGAGTACCGGTTCGATGCCGCGGTTCTTCATCAATTCGTCAAAACTCCGGGTGGTTCCCCAGCGTCCGGTGTTGATGCGGATACTGGGGCATCCGAGTTCGGCGGCAATGGCGATGCACTTTTTGGTGTGCTCGACGTTTGCGTCCAGGTCGGTGGGCTTGGGTTTCACGAAGCTTTGATGCGTGGAGACGCAACAAAGCTCCACGCCGTGCAGGAAAGCTGTGCGCTTGAGTTTTCGCAAGTAAGCACGGCCCGCGGCGTCGAGGGGCGCGCTCTCGGCGATATCCATCTGGCGATGCAAGATGTCCACGCCGTCGAAGCCCAAGTCGCTCGCGCGTTGGATGACGGTTTCGACCGGCACCTTCGGGTCGCGAAAATGCCAGTAGGAATAGGTCGCCAGGCCGAGGCGATGGCGACGGCGGACGGGTGGCGTCTGCGCGGGCAGTGGTGAAACGGGGAGCAACAGACCGGCCGCCGCGGCGGTGGTGTGCGCGAGAAAGCTTCGGCGATTCATGCGGAATATTGAAGCTGGCGGGCGGGTTTTAGGCGAACTGAATCTGTGGAGTTTGGGAGGGTTGTTCGCGTGGTCGGGGGTGGGGGAGAAGGTGGTCGGTGGTGGGATTTTGGGGTGAGGGGGAATGTCGGGGGGGCGGGGACTCGACATTGGAATGTCGAGGTACTGCGGAATGT
>CAZUUP010000550.1:0-4152 GCA_964623105.1 uncultured Akkermansia sp. | reverse complement strand
CCGCCCGTCGAATAGAGGCTGGCGGTCGGGTCGATGGACTGCGCGGCGGCGGAAACCGCGAGCAGGGCCAGCAAGCCGGGGAGAGCGAGGAGGCGTTTCATAAGTGGAGGGAGTGGGGGATTTCCGGGGGGCGGGCGGGTGGGGCGAAGTAATTAGTGATTAGTGGCGGATGAGTAGCGGTCAGGAGTTCTTCGGCTGGTTTTGCTTTGTATCTTCTATCTTCTACCCTCTGACTCCCCTCTACTTCGCACTCTCACTGGTAGGAATCGCGGCGGCGGGGCGGTCGCCCTTGGGGGCCTCGGTGATGCGCGCGACCAGTTTGCGGAGTTCCGCCATTTCGCCCTGCAGCTTCCGCAGGTCGCTCACCTCACGCTCCAATTCCGTCACGCGGGCCTCACTCTTGCGGAGGGCATCGATCCGCCGCGCCAGCTCCTGGGTCGCAGAGACATTGAGCATGGAGATGGCGTCATAATCCACCTGGCGGAAGTCCTTCACCTCCCGCCCATAGACAAAGACCTCGGCTCCAGCAGGCTTGAAAGCGGTGCGGAACCGACCGTCGGCGACTTCCAGCACTTCGTAAATGCCTTCCGTTTTTTCGGCGATGAGACGAACGCGCTCGCCCTTCTTCAGATTTGTCCCCAATTCGACCCAGCCATCACGAATAGCGGCCTTCGTGAAAATGTCCGGCACCACATTGGTGCTGCGGCTGACGGCCTGTGGATAGACTTTCTCGACCTGCTGAGCGATGAGTTTTTTGTTGGGGTGACCTTGACCGACGATCACGTCCTTGAGTTTGTAGTCGGTAATCTCGATGCGGCCCAGAGTGGCCAAGTCCGCCGCGCTGTCCGAGCGGCCCTCGATGTTTTTGATCCGGGCATCGGAAAATGCGTAGACGTTCTGCGCTGCAATGTCGTGGCTCGCCCAGATGGAGAATGGTCGGGTTTCACTTGAGGAAGAAGCGCTAGCCCCGGTTTTGTTGAGGTAACCGAAGTTACTGATTGGTGAGTTATCCGACCCATTAACTTCCAGCTTGGCCTTTGATGGGGTGGTCGTGCCGATGCCGACGTTGCCGTCCGCCGTGATCGTAATTCTTGCAACGTCCGTATCCTCAATGGTGAATCCGCCGCTGGTGTTCTGGCCAATGTCGAAATGACGTCCATCACTGCCACGTACAAAACGAAACTGCGGCGCGTCCGATCCTGAGCTCGTAAGCATCAAGCCCAATCCTCCCGCATAAAATGGTATGTCAAACCTGGCGCCGCTCCCTGAAAAAGAATTGAACGCTGATGAGAAGGCATTGGCGGCGTTGAGTCTTGGCACGTTGCCACTCAATCTCGCATCAGGCAGGATGCCCGAGGTTATCTGACCCGCATTGAGGGAATAGAGGTTTGCCCCATTGCCTGTGAAACTATTGCCGTTGTTGTTGAGCGTCAGCGCCGAAGAGTAAGCACCTGATAGCCGCCCACTCGGCACTATGCCAGTGGAAAGGTTGTTCGCATTGAGCGAAGTGAGGTTCGCGCCGTTGCCATTGAAATTGTTACCGGTGACATTGCCGGTAAAAGTAACATTGCCCGCAGTGGCCGTGAGGACGGCGTTGCCGCCATCATCCACGACCTGCCGCGCGCTGCGGGACAGGGCGGCATACGGTGCCGGCTGGAACTGGAGGCGCGGACTGATGGTTGTCTGGGCCACGCCAGAGGGGTTGGCGAGCGCGATTTCCATGAACCGATCCGAGGCGTCGTTGCCGGTGAAGACAGTGGTGGCAGGCGTCTGGCTGAAGACGCCCGCATTGGCTGCCTCCGCCGCACCTTCGCCGAGCAACACGCTGAAGTGGCCCTTGTCAATGGTCACCGTCTGCCATTCAGCCCACACCAGATCGCTGCTGGTGGTGCCCGAGGCCTTTTTCCAGATACGGAAGACGACCGCCTGATTGACGGGCGCAGTGTTACCATAGGGAACCCCGGAGCCGTCGGTCAGGAAGCCTTGGTAGGTCAGCTTGCCCGGCGGGTTGGCGTCGGCCGCGCGGGCGGCACCGGGTGCCAACCAGCAGAGGAACGCGGCACACAGGCCTGCGAGCACGAGGGCACCGGGTAGCCGCCGAGGTGACGAGGCGGACGGCGTCTGGGAGGTGTGGCTCCGCCTCCTCGCGTCGGCGGTTACGGGGTGGGACTCAGGATCGGGGGCGATGTTTTTCATGACTTGGAGGGGTTGGGTGTGATTGAGAGTTTTCATGGCAATTAAGGAGATTGGCGAAAGGTCGGATTTAGCCGGATTTAGCCGGATTTGGTCGGATTTGGATGGTGGTTTTGGGGTGGTCCAGCGGTCCGCAATGGAAGCGGCGCACGCCACCCGGGCGCGACCGGATGCTGCGGGATGGCGGTTTTCCCTGCCTGTCGGCAGGGCGCGAGGCGTTTTGGCGCATTCATCGGGTGGTAAGCGTTGCAATGGGGCTGATGCGGTTAAGCGTGAAGGCGCCGCCAATGGTGAACTGCCGGGAATTGCTGCCCGAACCGTAAAACGTGACCACCTCGGCGTACGTCCCACCCAGGGTGGTGCTTGCGGCGGTCAGGCTCGCAAAGTCCGTGGCTGGCGCGGCGAAGGTGAGCGTGATCTGGCGGGAGACACGGTACGATTCGACCCCCTGCAATTGGACGGTCTTGAAGTCCGTGCCGAGATTGTCGTGATCCGGATGATACCGGTGCAGGAACGGGTTGGAGGTGTGGTCGTCGTACCCAAGGGTGAGGTTGAACACCAAGCTGCTTCCCAACCCGATGGTGCCGCTGGTCCTGGGCCAGCCGGCGTTGGTGTGGGAGAACGGCAGGTGCGTGGCGCTGATGCGCCGGGCGGTGCCGAGGGTGGCCACATCCAGAAACGCCTCCTGGGTGGCAACCACGGTGGTGTTGGTGAAGCGCTGGCCGTGATAGACGCGCTGCAACAGGTTCACGTTGGTGCTGGCCCCGTTGCTCAAACCGTTGTTATGCAAAATCAGGCGCAGCGGAAATGGCCGGGCCACGCTGCCGGGGGCGATGTTGGTGCCGGTGGTCACATAGGGAGCCGAGGTGCCACTGCGGGCGAGCACCCGTCCGGATGCGTCCACTTCGACGCTCGTGAAGTTCCCGACCGAGGTATATACCGCTCCTCCGCTCACACCTGCCAGCAATCGGGTGCCGTCGGCCGACGAACCGAGCGCCCGCCAGGCCCGGGACGACTCTTTCTGCGCCCAGTTCGCGCCCCCATCGCTGGAGTACTGGACAAATCCTCCGTCCGCAACCGCCGCCAACCGCGCGCCATCGGCCGAGGACGCCACCGCTTTCCACGCCCCCGCAATTGGCAGGGAATTGGTCCAAGTGACGCCAGCGTCGGTTGAGATGAAGATTCCCGAGTTGGTTGACACGGCCACGAGGCGGATGCCGGTGGCGGAAGCGGCCACCGCCGACCAGTTGCCGACGGAGGCGCGCGCCGTCCAGTTCGCACCGGCATCGGTTGAGGTGTAGAGCTGGCCGCCGTTTACCGCAGCGACCGCATTGCTACCGTCGGCCGAAAGGGCGACGCCGGTCCAGGCGCGCGCAGGGGTTCTCGCCGTCCAAGCCACGCCGGAATTAGCCGAGGTATAGAGCTGACCGTTGGTCGCCACCGCGATCAGGATGACGCCATCCGCGGACGAAGCGACCCCGCTCCAATTGGTGGTGGGGCTGCCGGCTTGCACGGTCCAGGTCACCCCCGTGTTTCCCGAAGTGTAAATCTGGCCGCCATTCACCACCGCAACCAGCTTGACGCCATCGGCCGAGGAGGCCACCGACGCCCAATTCAGCGCGCTGGCGCGGGCCGTCCAATTCGTCCCGTAATCCGTTGAGGTGTAAATCTGGCCGCCCGTTGCCGCCGCCACCCATCTGTCGCCGGCGGCCGAGGAGGCCACGGAACTCCACGTCCGATTGCCCGCCGCCGGCTGTGGAGTCCACAGATAGCCCGGCAGATTGGTCACGGAAAATCCGGCCGCATCCGTGATCGGCACGCTTCCCGGGGTGTTCGTGTTGGCGTAGGACTTGAGGTAATGGTTCACCGAGGAAACGGAAGCCGCACCGACCCACAGCCCCGCCGTGCTGCCCACCGTGGCGGTGACCGGGACATCGATCTGTTCCAGACCGCCGGTAT
>CAZUUP010000549.1:0-4152 GCA_964623105.1 uncultured Akkermansia sp. | reverse complement strand
AGGTTGAAGCTGGTGTCCTCGAATTGCTTGGACATCTGGGCGCGGGGGCAAGTGTATCGTCGTTGGTTGGCCTTTTTGTCGGGGTCGTCGCTGGCTTCGAGGATGAGTTTGGTGAAGTCTTCGCCGGCGCGGGCACGTTCGAGGAGTTTTTCGATGGCGGCGTGGGCGGCCTTTTTCTTGTCGGCGGGCAGTTCGGGGTTGGAGTTGGGGACACGCAGGAGGGAGGGGTCCACGGTAAGCTTCATGATGTGGCTGACGCGGACCATCTCGGGTTGCTCGAAGCGGGCGGGGTTTTCCTGGTAGAACTTGGTGATGTCGGCGTCGGAGATGGCGATCTTGGATTTCACCTCGCGGTTGAAGACTTCTTCGCTGATGCCGCGGTCGAGGAGTTGGTTCTGAAGGGATTCGGTGGTCATGCCCATGGACTCGACCTGGCGGCGGAAGGAGTCGTCGCTGCCGGCGCGTTTGCGGAGGTCGGCGTAGGCTTTGATGCCGGCTTCGCGGCCCTTGGTGCGGTCGTCGGGGCCGGCCTTGGTGACGAGGATGCGGGTGACGACGAGGCGGGCGAGGAGTTTGTCTTCGATTTCGCGGCGCTGGTTTTCGGGGACGGCCTGTCCGCGGGCGGCGGCGTTGGCGCGGTATTCGAGGTAGGCGCGTTCGAGTTCGCTGGCCTTGATCTCGAAGCCGCGGCCTTTGACGATGGGGAGGTCGGGGAAGAGTTCGACGGGGGCGGCGGGTTTGGGATCGGCGGCACTGAGGGTGACGGCGGCCAACAGGGCGGCGGCAAGGGGCAGCAGGCGGTGGAGCATGGGTGGTGGCGTGGGTGTTTAGAGCGTGACGACGCGGACGTTGGTGATGTCGCGGTCGTTCTGGATTTCCTTGAGCAGTTCGGCAGGGGGGATGCTGTCGAGGTTGAAGACTGTGAGGGCCTGGCCGCCGGCGGAATCGCGGCTGAGGCTCATGTTGGCGATGTTGACGCCGTGTTTGCCGAGCAGGGTGCCAAGGTAGCCGACGATGCCGGGGCGGTCCTTGTTGTTGAGGAGGAGAAGGACGCCGTCGGGGGTGATTTCGACCGGGAGGCTGAAGAGGCGGACGATGCGGGGGTTGTTGGGTGAGCCGAAGAAGGTGCCGCCCGCGGAGACGGCCTTGCGGTCGCCGGTGAACAACTGGACGTGCAGCCATTCGTTGAAGGTGACGGGTTCGTCGGAGCGCTTTTCCTCGACGTTGAGGCCTTGGGCGGCTGCGGCGGAGCGGACGTTGACGTTGTTGACGTCCTTGGTGGCGCCGACGGAGAGATACCCTCGGAGGATGGCGCGGGTGACGGGGTCGATGTTGGGAAGATCTTTGGCTTTGCCGCCGTAGGTGATGTGGATGCGGTCCACCAGGGGCGGTGCCAGCTGGCAGAGGAGGCGGCCGAGTTTTTCGCCGAGGACGAGGTAGGGTTTGACCTGCTCGTAGGTCTTGGCGTCGAGGAAGGGGAGGTTGACGGCGTTGCGGACCTCGCCGGTGAGGAGGTAGCCGGTGATCACCTCGGCGACTTCGATGCCGCACTTTTCCTGGGCTTCCTCGGTGCTGGCACCGAGGTGGGGGGTGAGGACGACGTTGGCGAGTTTGCGGAAGGCGTGGTCGGCGGCGAGGGGTTCAGTGACGAACACGTCGAGCGCAGCACCGCCGACGCGGCCGGACTGGAGGGCGGCGGCGAGGTCGTCTTCCTTGACGATTTCGCCGCGGGCGCAATTAACGATGCGGACGCCAGGCTTCATTTTGGCGAAGGACTCGGCGTTGAGCATGTTGCGGGTCTGGTCGGTGACGGGCATGTGGACGGTGATGAAATCGGCTTCGCGGTAAACGGCGTCGAGGTCGGTGACCATCTCGATGCCGAGTTGGCGGGCGCGGGCTTCGGTAAGGAAGGGGTCGTAGGCGACGACGCGCATGCCGAAGGCGAGGGCGCGTTTGGCGACTTCACCGCCGATGCGGCCGAGGCCGAGGACGCCGAGAACTTTGCCGTGGAGTTCGGCGCCCTGAAAGAGTTTGCGGTCCCATTTGCCGGCGACCATCGAGGCGTGGGCGGCGGGGATTTTGCGGGCAAGGGCGCCGAGCATGAAGAAGGTCAATTCGGCGGTGGTGATGGTGTTGCCGCCCGGGGTGTTCATGACGACGACGCCGCGCTGGGTTGCGGCTTCGACGTCCACGTTGTCCACGCCGACGCCGGCGCGACCGACGACCTTGAGCTGGCGGGCGGCTTCGAGGACCTTTTTGGTGATCTTGGTTTCCGACCGGACGACGATGGCATCCACATCGGCCACGACCGGGAGCAGGTCGGCCTCGGCGAGACGTTTCTCCAGGACGGTGACCTGAAATTCCGGACGCTGCCGGAAGAGTTCAATGCCGCGGGGCGAAATTGGGTCGCAAATCAAAACCTTCATAAAAAATCAGGGCGGCACACTAGGGAAACGGTACTTGACGGTCAAACACTCTATCGGGCGGGACGGAATGAAAATGAAGGGACATGCTCCTCTGCCGGGGAAGCGTGAGAATGTTTTGACGCGAAGGCATTGCCTTGGATGCAGGTGAGGGGCCGTCGGGCCGTCGGCCGGCGGGGCAAAAGGTTTGACAGGTTTTCGACGCGCGCCTTACCGTGCCCGCGTTCAAAGCAACCCCGGATCGCCGATCCTGTCGTGTGGACAGGGCGCTCGGAGCCGGTCCGCAACTGGAAACATCTTCGCACCCAGACGGGTTTGTCGCCGACGGGTGCGCCACTGAACAAAGCAGTCATGAAACAAATCACAAGCCGCTCGCTGGCATTTTTGACCCTGGGTATCGCGTTGTCGCTCGCCGGGTGCAAATCGCCGGGGGGCGCCGCAGTGCAAAACAAGGAGAAACGAGGCGTGGAAAAAGCAGCTTTCGGAAAAACCGCGGACGGTGAGGCGGTGGACATCTACACCCTGGTCAATCGGAACGGGCTCAAGGCGAAGATCATGACCTACGGAGCACTCGTGACGGAGTTGCACGTGCCGGATCGCAACGGGCAACTGGGGGATGTGGTGCTGGGTTTCGACAATCTGGACGGCTATCTCAAGGGGCATCCGTATTTCGGTTGCACAACCGGGCGGTACGCCAACCGCATCGCGAGGGGCGAATTTGTTTTGCATGGCAACAAGTATAAGCTGGCAACGAACAACGGGCCCAACCACCTGCACGGTGGGGTGAAGGGATTCGACAAACGGGTGTGGAAGGCGGAGGTGCTGCCGGGCTACCGCGGTCCGGCGGTGAAGTTCACCTATCGCAGTGCGGACGGGGAGGAGGGTTACCCGGGCAATCTGGATGTGGCGGTGACGTACACGCTGACCGACGACAACGAGTTGATCATCGATTATCTGGCGACGACGGACAAGGCGACGGTTATCAACCTCACCAACCATTCGTACTTCAATCTGGCGGGCGCAGGCAATGGCGAGGTGTTGGATCATCAGCTCATGATCAATGCCGACCGGTACAATGTGGTGGATGCCACAAGCATCCCGACCGGTGAACTGCGGAAGGTGGCGGGCGGCGAGATGGACTTCCGGGTGGGCAAGGACCTCCGCAAGGACTTCGCCAAGCTGACCGGTGAGCCCGGTGGGTATGATCACAATTACGTGCTGAACCAGCCCAAGGCGGGGGAGTTGGTCCTGGCGGCGGAATTGCATGACCAGCGCAGCGGCCGGCTGATGAAGATCTTCACCACCGAGCCCGGCATCCAGCTCTACACGGGCAACTACTTGGATGGCACGCTGACGGGCAAGGGTGGCAAGGTTTACCGGAAAAATTATGCGGTCTGTCTCGAGACGCAGCATTTCCCGGATTCCCCGAACCAGCCGACGTTCCCTTCGACGGCGCTTTATCCGGGGCAGAAATACGCGACCAAGACCATTCACAAGTTTACGACGAAGTGATGGTCTGATTGACGGGGCGAGCCGCTGCGCTGGGGTTTGCCGTGATGCCGGCGCAAGCCTTTGCGAGGGATAGGCAGGGCGCGCCTGTCCCCGGTACACCGCGGGGGTCGGGGTTACACTGGAGTGCGGCGGAGCGCCGGGTTTCGGATCGGGTCGGCTACTCCAGCAGTTTTCCCAAAGGGATGGCGAACAGGCGCTCGCCCAGTTTCACGGCCTC
>CAZUUP010000548.1:0-4153 GCA_964623105.1 uncultured Akkermansia sp. | reverse complement strand
TCAGTCCCGCGTGACAAACTCGTCGAGGTTCAACAGGACGCGGCTCAAGGCGACGAGGGTGGCTTTCTCGGCGACGCGGGGGTCGTCGGGTTTGCCGTCGAAGATCTTGGCGGCGTTCTCGGGGCTGGCCTGGGCGAGTTTGAGCTGAGTGTCGTAAACTTGGCGGAGGACTTTCAATTCGTCGCCCGTGGGCGGACGTGAAAGGCACATTTCGAAACCGGCGCGCAAGCGCTCGGCGGGGTTGGTGGCCGGGGTTTCCGCGATCCGTTTGCCGAGGGCCTGGGCACACTCGAAGAACACCGGGTCGTTGAGCAGCGTGAGGGCCTGGAGCGGGGTGTTGCTGCGTTCGCGGCGGGTGCAGGTGGCGTTGGAATCCGGGGCGTCAAAGGTCATCAACATCGGATAGGGCACAGTGCGTTGGAAAAAGATGTAGAGGCCGCGGCGGTTCTTTTCGGCGCCGGGGCTTTCAGTCCACTTCACGGAATTGGCGTAACCGAGGGCGGCGATGTCCGCGGGCAACGGCGGGCGGATGCTGGGTCCACCGAGCTTGGGGTTGAGAAGGCCGCTGGCGGCGAGATAGGCGTCGCGCACGGATTCGGCCTCGAGGCGGATGCGGTTCTGGCGGGCCAGGAGGACGTTGTTCGGGTCGCGGGTAACGAGTTCGGGCCGGAGGTTGGACTGCTGCCGGTAGGTGGCGGAGGTGACGATGAGTTTGAGCATGGCCTTGCGGCTCCAGCCCAGGCGGGGGAGTTCGGTTGCGAGCCAGTCGAGGAGTTCCGGGTGGGATGGCTTCTCGCCCTTTACACCGAAATCATCCACCGATGTGACGAGGCCGCGTCCAAAGAGGTTTTTCCACCAATGATTGACGGTGACGCGGGCGGTGAGGGGGTTGGCGGGATCGAAGAGCCACTGCGCGAGGTCCAGGCGGTCGGGCCGCGCGCCACGTGCCTTGAAGCCGTGGAGGACGGCGGGGGTGCCGGGGCGCACTTCGGCACCGCGATCGAGGAAGTTGCCGCGGATGTGGACCTTGGTGACGCGGCCGGCGGGTTCCTCAACGAGGGTGGCCGCAAAGGTGTCGGGGGCTTTGGGCGTCTTGGCGGCGTGATCGTCGATGGCCTTTTGCAGTTTGCGTCCCTCGGGATCGACCTGCGTGGTGAAATACTTCTTCAGCGACTCCGTGGCACGGGCGTCGCGGGTTTCGGTCGGCTGACTCAAAGCCAGCGCCACGGCGTCCGGAAGCGAATCCAGTTTGAGGGGCGGCGGGGCGGTGGTGGCGGAAAGGCGGAAGCGGCCAATCGTGTAGTTTTCGGCGTATTGCTGGTCGAGGGTGAACTCGAGGCGCGCCCCCGCGGGAACGGTCAGCGGCTCCTTCAGCTCAAACACCGCCGTATGCGGCTGTTCGGTCTGTTTGGCCACGGCCCAGCCGGAGGTGCTTTCGCCCTTGAGCGCGGCGCTCACCGGAAAGCGCGGCTGGGAGAAATCGGCCTGGGCGCTGCGCAACGGCAGGTTCACGGGCTCCCGGCCGGCGGCGAGAAGTCGGACGGAAAAGCGGGTCAGGACGAAGTTGCCGTCCTTGGCGCGACCGACGGTACCTTTTTTGACGGCCGGGTCGGGCAGGACCTCGAGGCGGAAACCGGTGATCACGGACGCGCCCGGCTGGGTTTCCACGGTGTAAGTTTCCTTGGCGGGTGCCTTGCCGCTGGCGGCGACCGAGCCATCCTTCTCGGCTTTCAAAGTGGTTCCGGCGGCCGCGGTGGTCTTGAGCGGAGTCAACGGCAGCCAGGGAGTGGAACTGGCCGCGGCCTTGGCGACCCATGCGGCGAAGCGGGCGGCGGCGGGGCCGCTGGCAAGGGCGTCGCGCTGTTGAGTCAGACGGGCTTGTTCCTCGCTCCATTTTTGCCGGGCGGCCTCGAAGACGCGGACGTCCTCGGGTTGCGGTGCAGGCAGGTTTTTCTCCGAGGCGTTGTTGAAGAAGGCGAACAACTGGTAGAACTCGCGCTGGGTGAACGGGTCGTACTTGTGGGTGTGGCATTCGGCGCAGCCCATGGTGACGCCGAGCCACACGGCGGCGGTCGTGCTCACGCGGTCCACGGTGGCCTTGCAACGAAATTCCTCCTGATCGGTGCCGCCCTCGGTATTGGTGAGGGTCTGGCGATGGAAGCCGGTGGCCGTTTGCTCCTTGATCCCGGCGCCGGGCAGGAGGTCGCCGGCGAGTTGCAGGATGCTGAAGCGATCGAAGGGCACGTCGTCGTTGATCGCCTGGATCACCCAGTCGCGGAAAACGTAGGCGAAGGGGCGGGTGCGGTCCTTCTCATAGCCGTCGCTGTCGGCATAGCGCGCTAGGTCCAGCCAGTGCCGCCCCCACCGCTCGCCGAAATGGGGCGAACGCAGCAAGCGGTCCACCAGCCGTTCATAGGCGTCGGGGCGGGTGTCGGCGACGAACTCGCGGACTTCCGCGGCACTCGGCGGCAAGCCGAGGAGATCAAGGCTCAGACGCCGGACGAGAGTGTGGCGGTCAGCCTCGGGCGAAGGGGCGAGGCCCTCGCGCTCGAGCCGGGCGAGGACGAAGGCATCAATCGGATTCCTGACTTTGGGCGCGGACCCCGGAATTTCCGGCGGCGTGGGCCGGCGAGGGGCGTTGAAGGCCCAGTGTGCAGACTTCTTGACGGCGGCCGCCGCGGATTCCGGCCAGTTGGCACCGGCATCGATCCAGGCGCGGAGTTTGGCCACTTGTTCCCGGGTGAGCGGGACGCGGTTTTCGCCGGGCGGCGGCATCTGGGATTCGCCATCCAGTTTGGCAACGAGATGGAGCAGTCGGCTCTCCGCACCGCGACCGGGGAGGATCACCGCCCCGGAGTCACCGCCTTCGAGCGCGCCCTGCCGGACGTCGAGGCGCAGACCGCCCTTCTGCTTTTCGGCTCCGTGGCACTGCTGACAGTGTTGCGCGAAGAGGGGCTGGATTTCCCGGGCGAAATCGACGGAACCGCTGGCGGGCGGCGGCAGACGGGTCAAATCGAGCGATTTCTTGGGCTCGGCGGCGGTCAGCGGCAAAACCGCCAGCGCGGCGGCGACTCCAGCCATTTGGAACAGGGTGGGCAACATGTTTGGCACGTGAAGGATAGACGCGGACGATGGCACCGGCTTCATTTCCCAGGGGTTTTCCGCCGGTCAGCCTTTTCGCAACTGGGTGAACGCGGCGCTCATGGCGTCACGCATCATCGAGCTCTCATTCGAGTACACGACCAGACGGGCGCCCTGCCGGATGGTGCGAAGCGCCTGCTCGGTTTTGCCGAACCAACTGCCGGCGGGAATGTGATGCCGGTTGCCGGTATCAATGATTCGCTGAACCACGGAGATGAACTCCGAGCTGTCGTATTCGTTGGGGATGCCCATGTTCGTGGTCAGATCGTTGGGTCCGATGAAGAGCGCACTGACGCCGGGAACCGCGCACAGGGCGTCAAGATTCTCGACCGCACGGACCGATTCGATCATCGGGATGAACAAGGTGTCGGCGCACTTCTCCTCGGTGACGTAGCGGCGGGTCTTTTCGCTGGGCCATTTGCCGTCCTTGAGCACCCGTTCCAGGGCCACGCCCTTGAGGGGACGAAAGACCGCGGCGGCGGCCAGGCGTTTGCAATGCTCGACGTCCTCGACATACGGGACCACCACACCATCGAACGAGTCGCAAACCTTGGCGACGTCATCGGGCTCGCGGCTATGGGTGCGGGCGAGGCAGACGATGCCCCGGCTGGCGAGGGCGTAGCGCATGGGCAGGAAATCGGCGAGGTCGAGGGCGTTGTGTTCGGCGCTGACGATGACAAAATCCAGCGCGCCATCGGGCAGAAAATCCACGAGGCCGGGGCAGATGGCATTTTGGAACAGGGTGCCATAGACGGTGTGGCCCTTGAGCAGTTTGTCCTTGAGCGCCTTGACGTGGCGGTTGGGGCTGGCGGCGTAGGGTTGCGGGGTATTCATGTGCGCGGCGGTGATGCTGATGGTTGGTACCGGGGAACTCGACCGGTTGTACCGCACGCGACGGGCAGGCTCCAAGAACCAAGTGCAGGGCACCACGAACCGAACGGGTCCCGGTCCGCCCCGGCGACGGCGGCGGGGCGTGCTCGCGGCGTGCTCGGGGATTGAATCGGCCGGGCGC
>CAZUUP010000547.1:0-4156 GCA_964623105.1 uncultured Akkermansia sp. | reverse complement strand
TTGCCTCGACCAACACAGCTCACCCTCCCACACTCTCTCCCTCTCCCTCTCCCTCTCCCTCTCCATCTCCCCCTCCCTCTCTCTCCCCAATTCCCCTGCCCAACCCACTCACCCCACAATTGACACCCACACCCCCTTCCCACCAACTTCACCTCCAGCATGACACCTGAACTGCGCGGCTTCCTACAGCGACTCCTCCATCAGGCCATCAACGCCGGCATCCACAGCGCCTTCTGGAAAATGCCCCTCGTGTGGATCCTCGTCCTCCTCGCCATCATGATCGGCACCGCTGTTTACTTCAAACTCTACTAACCCTCATGCCCGCCTACGCACTCGTCCTCTGCCTCCTCACCCTCCTCGCCACCCCCGCACCCGCCGCCGATCTCCCCATCTCCATCGGCCCCGATGACTGGCCCTGGTGGCGCGGCCCCGCGCGCAACGGCATCGCCGCCCCCGGCCAGAAACCTCCCCTAAAATGGAGCGACACCGAGAACATCCTCTGGAAAACCCCCGTCCCCGGCCGCGGCCACGCCTCCCCCATCGTCATCGGCGACCACGTCATCCTCCCCACTTCTGAACCCAAAGACGGCTCCCAGTCCGTCCTCTGCTACCACCGTCAGACGGGCGCCGAACTCTGGCGCACCGAAATCCACCGCGGCACCTTCCCCAAGGGCAACGACAAAAGCTCCTTCGCCTCCTCCACCCTCGCCACCGACGGCCACCGCATCTTCGCCAACTTCCTTCATCAAGGGGCCGTTTTCACCACCGCCCTCGACCGTCAGGGCAAACAAGTCTGGCAGACCAAAATCTGCGACTACATCCTCCACCAAGGTTTCCCCACCTCCCCCGCCGTTTACGAAAACCTCCTCCTCGTATCCGCCGACAACAAAGGCCGCGGCCTCATCGCCGGCCTCGACCGCGCCACCGGCAAGACCCTCTGGACCCATCCCCGCCCCGCCTTCCCTAACTATGCCTCCCCCATCGTGCTTCACGCCAACGGCCGCGACCAACTCATCCTCACCGGTTGCGAACGCGTCACCAGCCTCGATCCCCTCACCGGCAAAACCCTCTGGGAAACCCCCGGCTCCACCACCGAATGCGTCACCTCCCCCGTCACCGACGGCCAGTCCGTCATCATCAGCGGCGGCTATCCCAAAAACCACGTCGCCGCCATCCGCGCCGACGGCTCCGGCAAGACCGTCTGGGAAAACACCTCCCGCGTTTACGTCCCCTCCATGCTCCACCATCAGGGACACCTCTTCGCCGTCCTCGATGCCGGCCTCGCCGCCTGCTGGGACTTCGCCACCGGTCGCGAAATCTGGAAAGAACGCCTCGGCGGCGGCTTCAGCGCCTCCCCCGTCCTCGTCGGCGAACACATCTACGCCCTCAACGAAGCCGGCCGCACCTTCGTCTTCCGCGCCAACCCCAAGGCCTTCGAACTCATCGCCGAAAACCAGCTCGGCACCGAAGCCTTCGCCACCCCGACCATCTGCGGCAGCCGAATCTACCTCCGCACCGCCACCAAAGACAAAGCCACCGGCCTCCGCCAGGAAACCCTCTATTGCATCGGCACCAAGAACTAACCCCCGCCCCCTTTGCCCTCCCTCCCTCTCCCCCTCCCGCCCTCCGTCTCTCCTGCTCTCCGTCCCTCGGTCACCCCGTCCCTCCGTCTCCCCGTCCTCCTCCTTGCCCTCCTCGTCCATCCCCACGCCCACGCCGACGTCGCCACCGGCCACCGCGGCATCGTCGCCACCGTTCATCCCCTCGCCACCCAGGCCGGCATCAACACCTTGAAAAACGGCGGCAACGCCATCGATGCCGCCGTCGCCGCCGCCCTCACTCTTGGCGTCGTTGACGGCCACAACTCCGGCATCGGCGGCGGCTGCTTCCTTCTCATCCGCCGCGCCAACGGCGAAATCCTCGCCATCGACGGCCGCGAAACCGCCCCCGCCGCCGCCACCCGCGACCTCTACCTCCGCAACGGCCGCGCCGACACGTCCCTCAGCCAGCACGGCCCCCTCGCCGTTGCCGTCCCCGGCGCCCTCGCCGCCTGCGACCTCGCCCTCAAAAAAGCCGGCCGCAAAACCCTCGCCGAACTCATCCTGCCCGCCGCCACCATCGCCGAAAAAGGTTTCCCCCTCGACCCCGCCAGCGCCCGCCGCATCCAAACCCACGTCGATCATCTTCGTCGCCATGCCGGGACCAACTCCCCGTTCTTCCGCCCCAATGGTGCCCCCGTCGCTGTCGGCGAAAACTTCCGCCAACCCGACCTCGCCCGCAGCTACCGCGCCATCGCCACCCACGGCCCCGACTGGTTCTATCGCGGCCCCTATTCCCAGGCCATTGCCGCCTTCATGCGCGAACATCAAGGCATCCTCACCGCCAACGACCTCGCCCACTACACTCCCAAACTTCGCTCCCCATTGGTGACCACCTACCGCGGCCACGAAATCATCGGCTTCCCTCCCCCCAGCTCCGGCGGCGTCCACGTCGCCCAAATCCTCAACCTTCTCGAACCCTTCGACCTCCCCGCCCTCACCACCCCCGGCGCCCGTCACCACCTCCTCGCCGAAGCCATGAAAATCGCCTTCGCCGACCGCGCCCACTGGCTCGGCGATCCCGACTTCGCCGACGTTCCCCGCGGCCTCGTGGACAAACCCTACGCCCGCCAGCTCATCCGCCACTTCGACCCCTCCCGCGCCACCTCCATCACCACCCACGGCACCCCGCCCGACGCCGACACCCGCCTCTTCGAAAAACACACCACCCACTTCTCCACCGCCGACGCCGAAGGCAACTGGGTCGCCTGCACCGCCACCATCAACACCACCTTCGGCTCCAAAGTCATCGTCCCCGGCACCGGCATCCTCCTCAACAACGAGATGGACGACTTTTCCACCCAGCCCGGCGTTCCCAACGCCTTCAAACTCGTCGGTGCCGAAGCCAACGCCATCGCCCCCCGCAAACGCCCCCTCTCCTCCATGAGCCCCACCATCGTCCAGAAAAACGGCCAGCCCATCCTTGCCCTCGGCGGTGCCGGCGGCCCCACCATCATCTCCCAAACCGTCCTCCACCTCGTCAGCATCCTCGACCTTGGCCTGCCACTCGATGCCGCCCTCGCCCAACCACGTATCCACCACCAGTGGCAACCCGACCAACTGCGTATCGAAAACTCCCTCCCCGCCGAAATCCAATCCGCCCTCCGCCAGCGCGGCCACGAACTCAAACTCGAAACCACCTTCGGCGTCTCCCAAGCCGTCGGCCGCAGTCCCGACGGCAAATCTTTCCACGGTGCGAGCGACCCCCGCGTCCCCGGCTCCGCCCGCGGTTGGTAATAAATTACGGCCCACCCCCGCTGCGACCCAGTCGGAAAGCGGCAACCTCCCCACCGCACCGCCCCTTCTGCCCTCCCCCCTTTTTGCGTCTCTTTGCGTTCTTTGCGGCCATTTCCCTACACCACCGCCCACACCGCCACCAAAACCCCGACCACCGCCAAGCCCCAGATCACCGCCACCGCCACCGCTTTGCTCAACCCCATCCGCACCAACCGGTGCGACAGATGATTCGTGTCCCCCACGTAAAACGGCTTCCCCATCCACGTCCGCCACGCGACCACCCACGCCATGTCCGCCAGCGGCACCGCCAGCACCAGCAACGGCGCCAGCACGGCCCACCGCTGGGGATGCTTCGCCGAATGGAAGTGCGGCAAAATCGCCAGCACCGCCAGCAGATACCCCACCAGATGACTCCCCGCATCCCCCAGAAACGCACTCGCCCGCGGATAATTGTAAGGCAAAAAACCCGCCAGCGCCCCGCACGTCAACCACGCCAGCAACGCCACCAGATACTGGCCATGCATCGCCGCAATCGCCCCAAAACCCGCCGCCCCGATCAACCCCAGCCCCGGACACAGCCCGTTCATGTTGTCCATGAAGTTGAACGCATTGATCACCGTGAGAATCCACAAAACCGTGATCCCGTAGCTGAACGCCACACTCGGCACAAATAACGTGATCCGCACCCCCGCCCACGCAACCAGCAACGCCACCAGCACCTGGCCCGCAAACTTCATCCCCGCGCCCAACTCCACCCGGTCATCCCACGCCCCCAGCAAAACCATCCCCACCGCCCCCGCCACAATCGCCCCCACCTCCCC
>CAZUUP010000546.1:0-4161 GCA_964623105.1 uncultured Akkermansia sp. | reverse complement strand
AGGCGATTCGGCCGCACGTTCGGACGCGGCACAAAGGCATAGTTCACCGACGGCTCCACAATGTGCCGGATGCCATCCAGATTCAGCGTCCGGTTCTTCACCCCCGCCCACACCCGCGACGCCTTGAAGCTCGCCTCGACCCCCGTGTTGAACACCGCCCGCTCCTGCTCGACCGTCGCCGCTCCCGGCCCGTTCGCCTCGCCATAGTGCGTAAACCGCGCGCCCACCCGCGGCGTGACGTTCAGCCAGCCAAAAAACGTGCGCGGCAGCACCACCTGATGAAAAGTGTCCCCGCGAAACGCCGCAAACTCCGGGGTCACATTGCGCGAAAACCGCCGCTGGAAATACCCCACCGACGTGTCGCTCTCGTAGAACAACGGTGTCACCCCGATTTGCTGCCGCATTCCCGAAAGCTTCACATCCGGCAGCCGCTCGACTGTTTCATAAAAATCCATCAATCGCGGCTGCGCCAGCAGGTTCAGGCTGTAGTTCCGCCACAGTTGATTAACCTCCACAAAAGTGGACGGCTGGATGTTCCGCCGATACTCCCCTTCAAAGAAATCCCGCACGATGTACGGATCGCGCTGATAGCGCACCAACGCCTTGGCCGTGAGGTTCGTCGTGAATTCCGCCGTGTGCTGCAGACTGACGCGCTGCCGGTGCGAGTTGATGTTGCTGCCGTACAAGCTCCGTCCAAAATCAGCATCCGGCCGGTCGTCGTTCGCGTAGTAATACTTCAGTTCCCCGTGCCCCAACACTCCCAGATTGTAGTCAAAATCCGGCCCCACACCGAAACCCCGCCGCTGCCGGTAATCCAGATGCACCGCCCCAGACACATTCGTCGTTCCCGCCCAGTTGAAACTCGTCAGCAGGAACGGACCGTGCGCGCTGCGAAAACCGGGGACATAGCTCAAGTTATTGGGATGCCGCTCCAGGGAACGCGTGTATTTCGGCAGATAAAACACCGGCACCCTGCCCACGTAAACAGTCGCCTCTTCCGCCTCGATCCGCTTCCCCGGATACACGCGGAGCTTGCGCGCCACCACCCGGTAACCCGGTTGCGCCACGTCATCCGTCGTGATCACCGACTCCTCCGCAAAATGCACCCGGTTGGTTGGATCGCTCCCCAGCTTGATCCCCCCCACGTAAAACGGACGGGCCGCAAACCGGAACTCCTGCCCCTTCATGTCCCGCGTCTTGAAATTGTACTCCAGCTTCTCGCCCCGCCAATACGCCCCCTCCCGCTTCAGAATGACATTCCCCTCCGCCGTCACCAACCCCGTCTCCTGATTCAGTTCCACCGTCGTGGCGGACAGTTCAGACTCCCCGCGCACCGGATGCGTATGCCGCACAAATATCCCCTTGCTCCCCCGCACCAGATGCCGCCCGAAATCATACTGCAACTGGGATTCTTTCGAATGTCCCTCGATCAGCCACGGCGAATCCTGCGCCTGCAAACATGCCGATGCAAAACACAGCCACAAAGCCAACCACCCAAGGATGCCGGGAGACAAATTCATTGCGTGACGCGAGCTAACCAAAGCCCCAACCAACTGCCAAGCCGCTTTTCCCGGCTTATATTCGCACACGTCACCCCATTCTTCCGGCAAAACCTCCCGCCTCAGCCCCACGCCATCGATCCATCGGGCATCCGGGATGAATTCTCGGCCGCCGCGTGTGTCTGAAATGCCATGCAAATTCTTCACGCACTCTCTCGCCTCAGCTTGCTCGCCGCCCTCCTTGTCCCCACCCATTCCAGTCCCGCCGCCGAGTCATCTGCCACCGGTTACCGCGTCTATGTCGGGACCTATACCGGGCCCAAAAGCAAAGGCATTTACACCTTCCGCTTTAATCCTGCGACCGGCGACACCACCCCCATCGAAGTCGCCGCCGAGACGGTGAACCCCTCGTTCCTTGCCATCCACCCCACCGAAAAATACCTCTACGCCGTCAACGAAATCGGCAATTTCGGCGGCAAGAAAGCCGGGGCCGTCACCGCCTTTTCCATCGACCACCAATCCGGCAAACTCACCTCCCTCAGCCAGGCCTCCGCCGGCGGCAGCGGACCGTGCCATCTCGTCGTGGACAAAACCGGCCGCAACGTCCTGGTTGCCAACTATGGCGGAGGCAGCGTCGCCTCACTCCCCATCGACGCCAAAGGCGCCGTCGCCGACCCCACCGCATTCATCCAACACACCGGCACGGGCATGAGCGGCGGCAAACCAAAACCGCCCCACGCCCACTCCATCAACCTCGACGCCGCCAACAAACTGGCGTTCGCCGCCGACGCCGGACTCGACAAGATTTTCCTCTATGACTTCGACGCCGCCAAAGGCTCCCTCAACCCACACACACCGCCGTTCGTCGCCGTCGCCTCAGGCAACGGACCCCGCCACTTCGCATTCCATCCCGAAGGCCGCTTCGCCTATGCCATCAACGAAACCGTCTGCTCCATGACCGCATTTTCCTACGACAGCGCACGCGGCGAACTGAAGGAGATCCAAACCCTTTCGACCTTGCCCACCGGCCAGTCGGTCAAGCCCGGCTACAGCACCGCCGAAGTTGTCGCGCATCCCAGCGGCCGTTTTCTTTACGGCTCCAACCGCGGCCACGACACCATCGTCGTCTTCACCATCGATCCCGCCAGCGGCATGCTCTCCCATGTCGAGAACACCCCGACCGGCGGCAAGATTCCCCGCAACTTCAACGTCGATCCGACCGGCGGCTACCTCTTTGCCGCCAACTCCAACTCCGACAACATCGTCATCTTCCGCATCGACCCCGGCACCGGCCGACTCACGCCCACCGGCAAAGTAATCACCGCGCCCAGCCCCGTCTGCATCCGCTTCGTCAAGGCCCCCTGACGCATCTGTCCGCCGGCGACGCAACGCAAAACGCGCGAAGCGCGATCGGCTTCACCGTTTCCAGCGTCAGTTGTCCGCCAAATCCTCCGGCGAATCCGCCAGCAACCGATACTCCCAACCCTTCTGCCGCAAGATCGACGACCATAGGGTCGCCGTGTCCGGATTAAAAATCAGGTCCAGCGAAGCCCGGTGCGTCAACCAAGACCCCCGCTTCATCTCGTCATCCAACTGCCCCGGCGCCCAACCCGCATAACCCGCGAACACCTTGAGCCGCTGCGAGGCCGAGAACGACGCCCCCAATTCCAGCAGATCATCCAGCGCGTGCCCCAGGTTCAGATTGTCCATCACATTGCCGAACGGCAGAAAATCATCGGCATGCAAATAACTCAGCGCCGGCGTCTGCACCGGCCCCCCCAGATACAACATTTGCTCCCGCAACGAAGCCGGCGGATCACCCGTGAGCACCTCGCCCACCGTCTTCTCCGTCGGCCGGTTGAGGATCAGTCCAAACGCTCCCTCCGGATCGTGCTGGCAGATCAACACCACGCTCCGATGAAAAATCGAGCCGCCCAGCTTGCCGCCATCCAGCAGCAGCATTCCCTTCAACGAATTAAACCCTTCAGCCATGCATCACTTTGTGGCAGCCCGCGCAGCCCTTCATCTTCCACCCCCGCTACATCCGGGGCCCATCGCCCGCTGAAACCTGCAACAGGCTTGCCCATCTGACAACGTCGTTTAAGTTGCTCCCATGAAATTTTTGCTCCTGCTGATCCTTTCCGCCACCGTTCTCATCACCGGCTGCAAAACCAAGGAGGGCAGTCGCGAATTCATCCCCGGACGCGGCTGGGTGCCCAACTGAGCCTCGCCATTCCGACAACCGCAACGTAACGAACCGCGCCGTCACGCACTCCCGCGGTCCCACCAGCCGCACTCTCCCGCGAAGAAAAAAGGGGCGCCGCTGGCGCCCCTTTGCTTCGTTCACCCATCCGGAACCCGGCTACTTCATCAGCTTCTCGGCAGCCTCGATCATCTTCGCCGCCGTCAACCCGTGCTGCACATACAACTCCTCGGCCAGGTAAGCCGACTGGCCAAACTCGCCGTCAATCCCCAGCGAAACCATCCGATGGGCGATTCCCGCCGTCGCCAGCGCATGCGAAACCTGCGCCCCCATGCCGCCGATGATCTGGTGATCTTCAATCGTCACCACCCGCCCGCCGCACGCCTTCACTGCCGCGCCAATCGTCTCCAGATCCACCTGGTTGATGAACGGATTGTTGATCACCGTCGCCACGGGCAC
>CAZUUP010000545.1:0-4169 GCA_964623105.1 uncultured Akkermansia sp. | reverse complement strand
CGTCGCCTTGAGCCGCGTCCTGTTGAACCTCGACGAGTTTGTCACGCGGGACTGACCTTCATCGAATCCATCTCTGAACATTTCGCCATGAACCCCAGCCCCCAAATGTCGCCCCAAGATATCCTCAATCTCACCCGCCGCGATTTTCTCGCCAGCACCGGCATGGGCACCCTCGCGCTCGCGTCGTTGCTCGCCAAGGACGGCTCCCTAGCCCACGCGGCCGCGGGCGCGCCGACCGCCAACGCCGACCCGCTCGCGCCCAAGTCGCCCCACCTCACGCCCCGCGCCAAGAACTGCATCCTCATCTACTTCGAGGGCGCGCCCAGTCAGTTGGACCTGTTTGACCCCAAACCCAAGCTCATCGAGATGGATGGCCAGAAGCTCCCCGATTCCATGCTCGAAAAGGTCCGCTTCGCCTTCATCAAAAAGGAAACCGTCCGCCTCATGGGTGCGAAAAAACGGACGTGGAAAAAATACGGCCAGTCCGGCATGGACCTGAGCGACCTGCTCCCGAACATCGGTTCGTGCGCTGACGACATCGCCTTCATCCGCTCGATGCACACCACGCAGTTCAACCATCACCCCGGCCAGTTGCTGATGAACTGCGGCTCGCCCCTCTTCGGCCGCCCGACCCTCGGCGCGTGGCTTGCCTACGGTCTCGGCAACGAATCCCAGAATCTCCCCGCTTACGTCGTTCTCCACGCCGGGCGCGGCTCCAGTGCCGGGGCCAGCGCGTGGACCAGCGGCTTTCTGCCCAGCAGTTACGCGGGCGTCCTCTTCCGCAATCAAGGCGATCCCGTCCTCAACCTCTCCAATCCGCCCGGCATTACCCCTGAGATGCAGCACCTCGGCCTCGACGCCATCGGCGACCTCAACCGCCTCCGCCACCAGCACGTCGCCGACCCCGAGATCGCCTCGCGCATCGGCGCCTACGAACTGGCGGGCCGCATGCAGGCGGCCACGCCCGAATTGATGGATCTTTCCAAAGAATCTCCGGCCACGCTCGAGATGTACGGCGTCAACCGCGGCGACCCCAACCTCAAGGCCTCGCGCGGGGGCGGGGCCGGGCAATACCATCTCTTCGCCAAGAACTGTCTCCTCGCCCGCCGTCTCGTCGAGCGCGGCACCCGTTTCGTCACCGTGCTGCACGCCTCGTGGGATCACCACAGCAACCTCGACAACGAACTCGCCTTCAACGCCGGCATGGCCGACCAGCCCATCGCCGCGCTGCTCAAGGACCTCAAACAACGCGGCCTGCTCGATGACACCATGGTCATCTGGGCCTCGGAGTTCGGCCGCACGCCGCTTGGCGAAAACCGCGGCGGTTCGACCAACGTCACCGGCCGCGATCATCATCCGTTCGCCTTCACTACCTGGCTGGCTGGCGGCGGCATCAAGGGCGGACAAGTCATCGGCAAGACCGACGAGATCGGCTGGAGCGTCGTCGATGAACCCGTTTCCGTCCCCGACTTCCACGCCACCATCCTCAACCGCTTTGGCTTCGACCACGAACGCCTCTCCTACCGCTTCCAAGGTCTGGACTTCCGCCTCACCGGTGTCGAGGGTGCCAACGTGATCAAGAAAATCCTTGTCTGATTCCGGCGCTGGAATCGGCGGTAACGACCGGCCTCCCGCGGGCCAACTGCCCCCGCATCTCGCAACGGAATGTTCCCCAACCCTCCGCCTCCCATGCTTTCCCCACCTGCTCCTATCCTCCGGCTGGCGCCACGCGGGGCCATTCTCGCCCTCGCCCTCTGCCTCCTCTCCACCTCCATCTTCGCCGCGCCCGAACCGCTGACACTGAAGCTCTGGCCCGCCGGTCCGCCGAGTGCGATGGTCCCCAAATCGCCCGCCACCGCCAAACTCATCCAGTCCTACGGCGGCGTCACCGCGACCCGCCTGAGCGACGTCACCGACCCGACCATCACCGTGTATCGCCCCGCGCAACCGAACGGCGCGGCGGTGATCGTCGCGCCCGGCGGCGGCTACATGTTCCTCTCGTATGCGCACGAGGGAACGCAGGTTTGCGAATGGCTGAACACGCTCGGCGTCACGGCGGTGTTGTTGAAATACCGCACGCCCACGCGCGACGAACCGGAGCTGTTCACCCTGCCCGTGCAGGACGCCCAGCGCGCGCTCGGCCTCGTGCGCCGGCACGCGACCGAATGGCAGGTGGACCCGCGACGCGTCGGCCTGCTTGGCTTCTCCGCCGGCGCGAATCTCGCCGGCCACGCGGCGTGGGATCGCGGGGCGCGCACGTATCCGCAACAGGCCGGCGTGGACGATCCGCGCGGTCCGGATTTTCTCGTGTTCATTTACGGCGGCGGATTTCTGGACAAGGACGACAAGACCAGGTTCCGCGCGGGCTTCCGCGTGCCGGCTGATGCACCGCCCGCGTTCTTCCTCGTCGCGCATGACGACAAGACCAACCCCGTCGAGGCCGCGCTGCTCTACCTCGAATACAAAAGGCAAAACCTCTCCGCCGAACTGCACATCTGCGCCAAAGGCGGGCACGGCTTTGGCATGAGGAAGAGCAAGGACCCCATCAGCGACTGGCCCGCGCGCTGCGGCGAGTGGATGAAGAGCATGGGACTGCTGGAGGGGAAGCAATGACCACTGGATCGAGGACTAACAGTTGGGAGACGGCGCGCGGCGTTCACGCCGCTTCACCGTCCGAACTTTCCAGCAGGTCCGAACACCGCGGCATGAGCCACGTTGAAGCGGCGTAAACGCCGCGCTCCCTGACCGGAGCGCGGCCGCCGGGCGGCAGCCACATCATCAGTCGTTGCGAAAGTCTGTGGAGAAATCAACCAGCCAAACCCCGCAGGGGTTATCCGTGAATAGCCGGGGGTGGAGCGAGGGACGAGCGACACCCCCGGACCCCGCCGCAGCGCTCGTGAACCCCGGAGGGGTTCCCCCGGTTCCAAGCCGTCCAGCCGCTCGGGGAGATGGGACCACCCCGCCGGGGTGGCGGGCATTGCGGGCACCCTTTCCGGGGTGCGCTCATGCCTCGCGCACCCCCGGCTATTCAGGGATAACCCCTCCGGGGTTGGGCGGGCCCATACCGCATAACCTTTCGCAATCACCAATATGAAACGACTCCCGCTGTTCCTCCTGTTCCTCGGTCTGCTGGCCTCTGCCTTGCGCGCCGACACCCTCACGCTCACCGCGCCGACGGACTATCAAGTCATTCAGCGCACCTCGCGCGCGGGCGGCAAAATCCTCATCACCGGCAGGCTCGCGTCCGACACGCGCCCCACCGCCCTCGAGGCCCGGCTCACCGGCGCCGGCGCGAGCGGCGCCTGGCAGCCGCTGCCTTTCAAGAGTGGGGCTGACGAATTTCGCTCGGAGCTGGATGCCCCGGCTGGCGGCTGGTTTGGCCTCGAAGTTCGCGCGCTGATGAATGGCAAAATCTTGGCCGCAACCAACGTCGCCCACCTCGGCGTCGGGGAGGTTTTCGTCGTCGCCGGCCAGTCAAATTCCGCCAATCACGGCGAGGAGAAACAACAGCCCCGTTCGGGCCGGGTCGCGGCATTCAATGGCAAGCTCTGGCGGCCCGCCAACGACCCGCAGCCCGGTGCGAGCGGTGGCGGCGGCAGTTTTCTGCCGCCCTTCGGTGACGCGCTCGTCGAGCGGTTTCAGGTGCCCGTGGGCCTCGTCGCCACGGGCGTGGGCGCGACCAGCGTTCGTGAGTGGCTGCCGCGCGGCACGCGTTTTCCGCACCCGCCGACGCTGCTCGGCAACGTCACGCAGCTCGCTTCCGGCGAGTGGGAATGCAAGGGCACGATCTTCACGAATTTCACCACGCGCCTGAAACAGCTCGGCCCGCGCGGCTTTCGCGCCGTGCTCTGGCATCAGGGCGAAAGCGACGCGAACCAGCGCGACCCGACGCGCACACTGCCCGGCGAGCTGTATCGGAAATTCCTCACCCAGCTCATTCGCGACTCGCGCCGCGAGGCAGGCTGGGACGCGCCGTGGTTCGTCGCGCAAGTCAGCTACCACGTCCCCGGTGACGAGGCCTCGCCCGACATCCGCGCCGCTCAGGCATCGCTGTGGAAAGACGGCCTCGCCCTCGAAGGCCCCGACAGCGACGCGCTCAAAGGCGACCTCCGTGAGCGCGGCGGCAAGGGCGTCCACTTCAGTGGCCCCGGCCTCCGCGAACACGCCGC
>CAZUUP010000544.1:0-4179 GCA_964623105.1 uncultured Akkermansia sp. | reverse complement strand
CGCCCGCCGAGGCGCCCACCGAGGCGCCCACCGAGGCGCCCACCGAGGCGCCCACCGAGGCGTACACCGAGGCGTACACCGAGGCGCTCACCGAGTCGCTCACCGAGGCGCGCACCGAGGCGGTTTTGACGCCGGCATTCTTCAGTACCGCGCTGGCGATTGACCCAGCCATCGCCACGACGATCGGACTCTGCGCGCGCACAATGACGCGCGGCGGCTTCAGTCCGGCGAACTCATAGCACCTTCTTGCGCCCCGCTCGAACCTCTCCCAATCAGCTTCGTCGGTGCAGAGTCCGATCTTGATCCACTTCTCAGCCCACGGCTTCATCGCCGCTTTCTGCTCGTCGGTCAGGCTTGAGAGCCTCTTCTTTGCGGCCATGTTGGTTTCCTAAAGTCAGAAAGGAAGGTCGTCTTCTTCGCCCGCCGCCGGCTGATCCTGCGCAGGCTTAGGGGCATCGCCGCCCCAGTCAGCGCCGACGCACTCATAGTCGAAGCTCTTGAACGGCTTCCCGTTCCAGTCGCCAGAGCGCACCCCGACATTGAACTTGAGCAACGGCGTGCGGCCAGCCGCGCCAACGAACAGTTTCGAGAGCGATCCCCACACGCTCCACTTGATCGGAACGTCGACCGAACTGCCGTCCCTGGACTCGCCCTCGTGAACGCCGCTGCACGTCGCCCACGGTGCGCCCTTGCTCGTCGTGCGCTCCTTCACTTCCTTGATCCGCACCCGCAACTGCAAGACGTTCTCAGTCACTCCACGAGGCATCGTCATCTCCATCCTGTGTGTTTTGCGCATCCACAAGCCGCGCTGCTGATTCTTCCTTCACGTCCTTCTTCACCTTCGTCATGTCGTAGTAGTCAGGATCGACACCGCGCCGCGCGCACCACCAACCGATCGCGGCGAGCATGTCGTCCTTGCAGGAGTGGATGCGCACTTCGAACTGGTGCGGCTCATCCACCCACGCAACGTACTCGTTCTGGCCTTCCCTGATCCAGATGACTCTCACTGTCACCATGACAGGCTTACGTCATCCCCGTTGTCAGCCCACGCTTGGACGCCCCACTCGGCGACCAACTGGCAGAACTCGCGACGAGACTCGTAGCAGTCCTCGCGGCGCGTGTCCGTCAGCCACCACTCGTACTGGTCGCTCACCGAGTCGGTGAGGATAGGCTCGGCAGCATCTTCCGCCGCAGGCTTCCACCCACCCTGCAAGCGGTCGCTGAGGACGAGCGCCGCCTCGGCGCGGAAGCGGTCGTACATCTTGCCGAGAAGCGCGTCCTCGGCATCCTCCGCTTCGCGCGGAGCGTTCAACCACTCGTCGTAGCTGCGGCTCACCATGGCGTCTTAGGCTCCTCTGGTTCGATGGCGATGTCGTCCTCGCACAGTACGAGGTCGTGGCACGAGCAGGTGCAGTAGGCGTCGCGCTTTGGCTCGCCGTCGCAATCGTCGTGGTTGCCGGCGCGGCACTCGGACGAAACGAATCCGTCGGGCGTGTTCATGTCAGTCTCCAATCGCGGAAAGCGATCCGCACCGAGCGAAGGGCGTCGGCGATCTCTCGAATTGAGTGCATGGTGTATCGGCGCGCGTAGTCGCTGCTCGACATGCGGTAGGCCATGGCGTTGGCGTAGAGCTTGATGGCAAGGAAGTTACACGCCGTGCGGTAGCGGTAGTCCATCCTCGGATGGTTCGCCCGGTCGATCGCCGCATTCTTCATCGCACTCATCTGCTAACTCCTAACGGTTGAAGGAACGCGCTGAAGAATAAGCGGCTTCAGCATCCGCGCAATCTAGGACTTTCCCTTAGTCAACCTTCCCGCGCACCCAGCGGACGAGGTAGCGCAGCAGTTCGAACGCTACCGCTCCGATCACGATGCCGAGCGAAACGTAGATGGCGGTCATGGCGCCACCTCCGGCGACGCGGGCGCGATGAAGCCGCGCCGCTCGAGGACGGCCATGTATTCCTCGAGGTCGTCTGGGCAGAGAGTCACGAGCGTGGGTCCGTCGCGCATGTGCGACAGGCAGCACCCGCACCCGAGGGTGACCGACACGTAATCCTCGCGCCTCGATGTCAGCTCCATCGGCTCCATGCCGGCCTGGTAGTGGTCATCGCACGGTGCAAGCTCCGCCCGAAATGGCGGGCCGGCCTCATGCGACAGAGCGCACCCGCAGAGCGCGGTAAAGCGCGAGGATGTCGCTTTGCAGAACAGAGTCGATCGGGACGGAATCACCTCTGGCTCCAGTGTTGGTTGTAGTGCTAATCGCCCGCGCGCAGGAGGATAGCGTAGCCCTCGCGCCAGCGCGCTAGTTCCTGCTGCCGCGCCAAGCTCAGTGGCAGGTCGCGCAGCAGGTTCTCCGCGCGCACGAGGAGTTCCACCATCGCGCGCGAGCGGGCCGCTGGCACGCCCGCCGAAGCGCACTCCCGCATGGCGTGCAGTTGCCCCTCGAGGTGCGCCGCTTGGATCTCGGAAGCGTGGGTCCAATCGCCCGACCCGGCGAGCGATGCCATGCGCTTACGCGCGTAATCACGGGCTGGGGTACTCATCGGTCGCGCCCTTGCCCACGCCGCACCCAACCGGCGCGGCGAGCGTCCTCGAGGTCGTCCGCGCGCCACAGGGCCACCCAGAGAGCGGCGATAGCGGCGGCGGAGATGATGATCCCGAGCATGGTCACTTCCTCCCCTCGTTTACGTTGTAATGAACCCCGTGGATGCCGTAGAGGCGCCGGAACTCCGTCGCGTCGATCGGGTCGCGCCCGAAGGGCCGATGCCGCTGCACGAATGTCACGCACTTGCCGCAGATCCCGTAGCCGTCGTCACGGTTCCACCAAGGCCGCCCGCGCGTCGCTTCGCCGCACACGCAGCAGGTGAGCGAGCGCACCGGTTGGCGCTCTGCCGCCGCCACGGCCTTCCACTCGTCCATGCGTACCGCGTCCATGCTCACTCCCTCCCCTCGATGATGTCGCGCAACCCCATGCCCTCGAGCCCGTCCATGGCATCGAGAGCGTCGGCCACTGCCACGGCTTGCCGGTGCTTGGCGCAGAGGTAGCGGCGCCCGTAGTAGTCGCTCTTGCCGGTGTGCGTTGCCGGCCGCCCGCACGTCACCGGCTCGACGGTGCCGCTACGGCGCTCGTGGTGGCCTGTTTCGTAGTCGCATCGTTTCATTGCTCTAATTCCACCCGTCCCGGGAAGCGCCGGGTCGCTTAGGTCAACGGCAGATTGCCACGCCGCACGAGTTGTAGTAGGCGTCCGGGTCACGGTCGCCCATATCGTCCACCCGGTACAGGTACAGCGCGCACCCGCGCGGATCGGTCTGATGGTAGGCGCGGAGATGCGGGTAGCTGGTCAGGATCGAGGCGAGGCGACGAAGGGCGCCGGCCTCGCGGTTGGGCACCTGCTCGCGCTCTCGACCGCTCTCGGAATCTTTGAAGGTTGCATGAGCAACCCCGTTCTCGTCCACCTCGACCTCGCCGTTGCACTCCCGCTCGGCCCAGCGGTGGAGTGTCATTTCGATACGCCGTAAGGCTTCCAGGTCATCGCGCGAGATGCGCCAGCCCTCCGCATCCGGCCCGATCGACCGCACCACGCGCGCCCAACGCTCCGCATCTTTGTTCGTCATGACCTAACCCCTAACAAAGGCGCACCATCGCGCCCGACGCCCCCTATTTTAGCGCGGGGGCAAACGCTTCAAGCTAGGACTTACCCGTAGTCGGCCTAGGGGTTTCCCTTACCTACCACCCAGTGTCGCGCCCGAAGGCGTTGCTGTCCGCATCGTCGAGTGCCGCCTGGAAGGCCGCGCGAGCGTGACGCATATCGCGTTGCCACGCGCCGAGCACCCATGCCGCAGCCCAGTCCGGGAGCGGAGCGCCGCTCATGAGAATGATGCGGTCGGTCTCGCGCGCCGCCTCGGTATCGCCCGGCAGGTGGCACCACGATCCCGCCGACATCGGCATTACGACGCGGTCGCCGGTCCCGTCGGTCGGGATGATGCGCCATGCGCCCGTGCGCCCTGCGGTCGCGTCCCCTGCCGGTTCCGACACGCGCCGCCAGCCGCTCACCTTATGGGTTCTGTCCATGTTCCTACCCCCGTTAACGAGATAATGCGCACCCGCCGCTAGTTATCGGCTCGCGGCTCGCCGCAGTCAATCCTGGGAGTTTCCCCTAGTTCCGCGCCCCCGCGCCGT
>CAZUUP010000543.1:0-4180 GCA_964623105.1 uncultured Akkermansia sp. | reverse complement strand
AGACGGGGGGATTGGGGGACAGGCGGGACGGGCGCGATGTGCGGATGGGCAAAGCGGGCGGGGACGTCCGCGGGCCGGGGTGCGGTTCGGCATTTTGATGCGGACGGGAAGATTGGAGTGGGGCGGTTTTTTGGGCGGGATGACGGAGAAGATATTATGAAAACGACAGCTATGATGGAGGCGGGGGAGTTTACGCGGCGGGATTTTTTGAAGGCGTCGGCGGTGGCGGCGGGGGGATTGGCGGTGGGGGAGGCGGGCGCGCAGGATGGAACGGACAGCCGGCGGTTGCGGGTGGGGTTGATCGGGTGCGGGGGGAGGGGGACGGGCGCGGCGGCCCAGGCGCTGGCGGCGGATTCGAATGTGCGGTTGGTGGCGATGGGGGATGTTTTTCGGGATCGACTGGAGCTGAGTTTGGAGACTTTGAAGAAACAGGAGAAGGTCGCGACGAAGGTCGAGGTGCCGGCGGAGAATCAGTTTGTGGGGTTTGATGCTTATCAGAAGGTGATCGAGAAGTCGGATGTGGTGTTGTTGACGACGCCGCCGGGGTTTCGTCCGTTGCATCTGAAGGCGGCGGTGGATGCGGGGCGGCATGTGTTTGCGGAGAAGCCGGTGGCGGTGGATGGGCCCGGGGTGCGGGCGGTGCTGGCGGCGTGCGAGGAGGCGCGGCGCAAGAAGCTGGCGGTGGTGAGCGGGCTGTGCATCCGCTACTCGTATGGTTTTCAGGAGATTGTGAAGCGAATTCACGAGGGTGCGCTGGGGCGGGTGCGGACGTTGCAGGCGAATGATTTTCGGGGATCGATCTGGGTGAAGCCGCGGCAGGCGGGGCAGACGGAGATGGAGTATCAGATGCGCAACTGGTATTACTTCACGTGGCTGTCGGGGGATTTCAATGTGGAGCAGCATGTTCACATGCTGGATGTTTGTGCGTGGGTGATGCGGGGGGAGTATCCGGTGACGGCGATGGGAATTGGCGGGCGGCAGCAGCGGACGGGGCCGGAGTATGGGAACATTTACGATCATCACGCGGTGATTTACGAGTGGGCGGATGGGGCGCGGCTGCATGCGTATTGCCGGCAGCAGACGGGATTGCGGGGGGATATTTCGGTGCAGGTGGCGGGGGAAAAGGGCGTGGGGAAGTTGTCCGAGAAGAATCGCGGGCTGGTGCTGGAGACGGCGGACCGGTGGATTTATGACGGGGTGAAGAATGACATTTACCAGACGGAGCACGACGAGTTGTTCGCAAGCATTCGTCGGGGGCAGCCAATCAATAACGGAGAGTACATGTGCAAGAGCACGTTGATGGCGATCATGGGTCGGATGGCGACGTACACGGGGCAGCAGATCACGTGGGAGCAGGCGTGGAACTCGAAGGAGCATCTGGTGCCGTCGGGGTATGCGTGGGATGCGATGCCGCCGGCGTCGCCAATCGCGGTGCCGGGGGTGACGAAGTTTATTTGAGGGGAACTCAGGAGGGGAATGGCCGCAAAGAAAGCAAAGAGGCGCAAAAAGGGGGAAATGGGGATGCTTGTGGTTTGGGTTGGGAGCCGGGGTTAAGGGTATGAATGGAACACTGACTGGTGAATGGAGCGGAGTGACGCGGCGGGCGTTTTTGCGGGGCGGGTTGGCGGGCGCGGGGGCGTGGATGTGGGAAGCGGGATTGGCGCGTTCGAGGGGGGCGGATGGAGTGGTGGGAGGCGCGGGGAAGACGGAGTTTCAGGTGGCGTGCATGACGTTGCCGTATTCGCAGTTTCCGCTGGCGCGGGCGTTGGAGGGGATACGGGGGGCGGGTTATCGGTATGTGGCGTGGGGGACGACGCACAAGGAGGATGGGGGACGGGCGGTGCCGGTGGTGGCGTCGGATGCAGCGCCGTCAAAGGCGAAGGAACTGGCGGGGCGTTGCCGGGACATGGGGTTGGAGCCGTTGATGATGTTCTCAACCATTTACCCGGAGGCGAAGGATGGATTGGAAGTTTTGACGCAACGGTTGAAACAGGCCGGTGCGGCGCGGGTGCCGCAGGTGCTGACGTTTGGTCATACGAAGGGGGGAAATCGCGAGTTGTGGGTGCGGCGGTTCAAGGAGTTGGGGCCAATTGCTCGGAGCGAAGGGGTGCTGTTGGTGGTGAAGCAGCACGGCGGCGAGACGGGGACGGGCGAGGCGTGCGCGGCGATCACGCGGGAGGTGGCGGACGAGGGGGTGAAGGTGAATTACGACGCGGGAAATGTGATGGATTATCTGGATCTGGACCCGATTCCGGACATTCGCAAGTGCGCGGGCGAGGTGCGGAGTTTTTGTATCAAGGACCATCGGAATTTCCCGAAGGACCAGGATTGCGGGCCGGGATTTGGGGAGATCGATCATTACAAGTTGCTGGCACCGGTGGCGTTCACGGGGCGGAGGATGCCGTTGTGTTGCGAGAATATTTTTGCGCCGGTGGTGCCGCGGCCGATGGCGGCAGAGGGGGTGGACGCCTTGGCGCGGCGGGCGCGGGAGTTTTTGGAAGTGGTGGTGGCGGGGGTGCAGGCGTAGCGGGGAAAGCTCAAAGGTTAAAGCTCAAAGCTCAAGGAAAGGAACAAGGGGCAAGGTTCAAAGGGGAACGGGGGCTCAGAGCTGGCCGGTGGAGTGGCGGGCGGGGAGATTAGAGGGTGGAATGGTTTTGACCGGGGGATTGAGTAGCGGGTAGGTTCCCAACATGAATTCCCAGCATGCACACGGCGGGCAACATGCTTTTGTGTCGTTGAACGGGCGGGTCCGGGAGGGGCTGACGGTGGTGAGCCGGCGGGGGATGTTGAAGGCGGGATTGGCGGGGATGGCGGGGTTGTCGTTGCCGGATTTGCTGCGGATGCGGGCGGAGGCGGCGCAGGCGGGGCGGGTGATGGGGAGGGGCAAGAGTGTGATTCTGTTGTGGATGGCGGGCGGGCCGAGTCACATCGATACGTGGGATCCGAAGCCGGAGGCGCCGCGGGAGATCCGGGGGCCGTTTGGGACGATTGCGACGAAGGTGCCCGGGGTGAGGTTGTCGGAGTACTTGCCGAAGCAGGCGGCGATGCTGGATCGGATGACGATCATCCGGTCGGTGGATTGCCGGTTCAGCAATCATCAGCCGAACACGGTGATGCAGACGGCGAATCTGGAGGCGGAACCGCGGATTAATCCAGTGGCGGCGCGGTATCCGGGTTTTCAGGCGGTGGTGGCGAAGCATCATGGCGCGAACCAGCTGGGGATGCCGGCGGCGGTGCATTTGAACGTGCGCGACAAGACGCATTTTGCGTGGTCGGGTTATTTGGGGAAGCGGTATGAGCCGTTTGTCGGGGATAACGTGGGGAAGCTGCTGGAGTTGCCGGGAGGCTTGACGATGGACCGGTTGCAGAACCGTCAGTCGCTGTCGCAGCAGATGGACCGGATGCGGCGGGATCTGGATGCAAGCGGGGCGATGGAGGCGATGGATCGGTATGGGCAGCAGGCGTTTGAGATCATCGCGGGGGAACGGGCGCAGGCGGCGTTTGATGTGGAGCGGGAGCCGGCGACGGTGCGAGATCGGTATGGGGATCACGAGTGGTGCCGGAAGGCGCTGCTGGCGCGGCGGTTGGTGGAGGCGGGGGTCAGTTTCGTGACGATTGATTTGAGCAATCACTCGGCGTCGGGAACGTGGGATACGCATGGGGACAACATTCCGCCATACGGAGGGATCTGGAACGGGTTGCGGCCGTTGTTGCCGGTGTTTGATCATTTGCTGACGACGTTGGTGGGGGATCTGGGTGAGCGGGGGATGTTGCGGGACACGCTGGTGCTGGCGATGGGGGAGTTTGGGCGTTCGCCGCAGTTGGGGACGCAGGGAAGCACGGATGGGCGGAATCACTGGCCACATGTGATGTCGATGACGGTGGCAGGGGGCGGGTTTCGGCATGGGCAGGTGATCGGAGCGACGGAGCGGGATGGCGGGCAGATCGCGGAGCGTCCGGTGACGCCGGGGGATATCGCGGCGACGATTTATCATCACATGGGAGTGCCGCTGGACACGACGTATGTGGATCATCAGCAACGGCCGCGGTATGTGGTGGAGAATGGGGCGCCGATTAGGGAATTGATTGGGTGACGGGGGGCGAAGCTCAAAGTTCAAAGCTCAAAGCTCAAAGCTTAAGGGAAGGAACAAGGGGACAAGGGACAAGGGGGTGGACGGGG
>CAZUUP010000542.1:0-4186 GCA_964623105.1 uncultured Akkermansia sp. | reverse complement strand
AAGAACAGGTGCTGCGCCTGCCGAACATCGGCAAGTCCGACCTCGGTGGAATCTGCCGCGCCGTAGTTCTGCATCTGTGTGAAGTAGAATGGCATTTCCGGCATTCCCCACGCCTCGCGCCAGCCGCGGACAAGCGCCTCCATTCGCGCTGCGTAGAGTCGTCCGTCACCGGAGTTCGACTCGCCCTGACACCACAGCGATCCGCGGATGGCGTAGGGAACGACCGGCGCGATCTTGCCGTTGAAAAACTGTGAAGGCCCGCGCCACTGACCCGCGATCCCCGGCAGTTCCGGTCGCTTCAGCGGCTTCTCAACCGGGAAGCCCAGTGCCGCCGAGGCCTTCTGCCACGCTTCCAAATCGCGATAGTATTTTTCAAACGCGGCACGGCCCTGCTCCGTTCCGGCATCGCCGTCATGAATCAGGTCGGCATCCCCCTTGAGTGCCGGATGGGCCTCAATCGCCTTGCGTTCCGTGAATGCCTCGATGCGCGTGTTGCTATGAGAAGTCAGCAGGATGCCGACTGGCACCTGCAGCTCCTTGTGCAGTTCATGGGCAAAGGCGAGAGCCAGGGCGGAGAAGTCGCCAGCCGCGCGGCTGGTTTTCCATCCCGCTTCCGAAGCTCCCTTCCGCTGCGGATAAAGCGCCGACACCGTATCTGTCCTCAGCTCACGGATTGGGATCTCCTCCTTCGCCTTCGCAAGTTCCTGCGCCAAGGCGGCGCAGAGCGATTTCGATGCAAACCACTCCATGTTGGATTGCCCGCTGGCGTGCCACACTTCGCCGACCAGCAAGTTCTTGAGCGCAACCCTCCGTCCCTCGCTATCACTCACAACCATCTCAGCGGGCACGGCGCTGGCCTTGAGTGGCTTGAGCTTGAGCATCCACCGGCCATCCGCGCCGGCCTTGGCGGATTCCTTTTGCCCGGCAAACTCCACCGTGACTGTCGTGCCCGGCTTGCTCCAGCCCCAGACGGGAAGCTCCTTCTCCCGTTGCAGGATGGCGTTGTCGGCAAAGGGTGCGCCGAGTTCGATGGCTGGCGCGGGCTTTGCCGCTGGCTGCTTGTCGGCGGCCGATGCTGCCAAGGGTAGAAGAAGCAGGGTCGCCGCTAGGGTGATAATTGCCGTGGCTTTGGTTCGTTGGTTGCTCATAAGTAACTGTGTTCGACTAACTCCGCGAATCGGGCGGCGCTCCCGGGGCGGGCGCGAAAGAAAAGTTCCGGTTCCACCCCTTCGCACTCGGAAAGGAGTCCGCCGCCGACGGTCTCGATAATGTCGATTCGCAAGTAGAGCGGCATCCGGCAAGATCGGTCTCCGCGATTCGCGAATGCCCGCGGAACGGCGGCGGCCGCCCGATCTCCCATCTGGCGCACCACCGCGGGTGGATCGGCAAAGCGGAGGGAACCGCCGCGCTCGGCATGCACCATGATCTGGCCGCTGGCCGGGAGCTTATGAACGCCGTGACTGAAGTCTCCGCCGAAATACACGAGCGACCATTCGCCATTCGTCTGAATCTCGGGGAGAAACGGCTGCACCAATTGAGCCCCGCGCTGACAACGCCCGGCGAACTCTTCCTGAAAGGACCGCGATGTCTGGCGATCCGGCAGGAATTCCAATCCCGCGCCGGCCGCGGAGACGGCAGGCTTGATGATAGCGGCACCATATCGCTCGACGAAGGCTTCGAGATCGAACGAACCGCCAGCCGGAATCAACTGAGTGGGGACGATCGGCACACCGACGGCCGCGAAATCGAGCAAGTAGCTCTTGTCCATGAGCCAGAGCATCACTTGCAGTTCGTTCTCAACACACAATCCCGTTGCTGACAAATTTTCCAGCCAGCGCAGAAACCCCCGGCGCAACTCGTCGCTGTCCATGTAATCCCAAGGCGAGCGGACAATGATCCGATCAAATCGATCCGTCAGTTGTGAGGTATCCGCTCCCCAGACAATGGCGGAGACCTGATGCCCGCGGCACCGAAGTTCATCGACCAGCAATTGGTCGTCTGGCGTGAACGGCGGCTCGGTCGGGATGAAATCCGGCTCGGCCACGGTCGGGAAATAGTCGGCCAGCTTTTCGGGCCTGCTGGTGACGCCTCCGATGCGTTGTGCCGAGGCGGCGATCATGGGAATTTGTCTCAGCGCACCAGCGCCGCAGTCAGGCATTTCCCATGCGCTTCCCCTCGATGGGCAGTGATCAGGGACGGCATCTCTATTTGCTCTCCTTCCACAGCTTCACCATGGCCCGACCCATCGCCTCGCCGACGTCCATGTAAACCTCGGCCTTTCCCCCGTAGTGGCCGTTGCCGCTGCCGCCTTGCGCCATGGGATGCGTGTAGATCGTGGCGACGTTGCCTTTGAACTCGGGATATTTTCCCGCAGTGCCGTCCACGGCGAGCTGTGCCTCGAGGATCTTGCCGCCGTTGCCGCCGCTGCCTTTTACGGATTCACCCATCGTGCCGAGCACGAACTTCGCGTTCGGGGCATTGAAGTCCTTGCGCAATGCCTTGATGAGTTGGACCAGATTCTTTTCGTAGTGAGCCGCCCAGACGGCATTGCCGGCGTCCTTTTCACCCTGCCAGTAAAAGAAGCCCGCCACCTCGTAGCTCTTCGCCCCGGGGTAGTGCTTGTCGAGATCCGCCAGCACCTTCTTGGCATCCGCCGTGTCATCGTCATACTCTTTGCCAGCATACCAGCCTGCTGGTTGATCACCTTTCAGGGTTACAGTCCCCTCTTTGATGACGGGCGGCGTGGGTTCAGTCCCTTTGGTCCATGAAGCCGGGGCCTCTCTATAACCGGCATACACTTTTTCCCCTTCTTCAAACCGCGCGCTTCCCGGGGGCAACAGATGCCAGCCAAGGGCGCGGTTGCCGATGCAGCTTTTGAGAATCATCACGGGCGCATCAACCGCATTGCCGACGACATGTCCGATCCCGAACTCCGGTCCAATGGTGGTTGACGTGACTAACTGCTCCGGTTGCGCGACGCCCAGCCACTCGTTATTCATCAACCCCTTTCCCTGCATCATCCGCACAAAGCGGACATCTTTGCGCACCGACCACTTGCCGGCATCATCCACGAGATAGAGATATTGCCTCTTGGTCTTTACGGCATGCTCCAGGGACCCCTCAGGTTTGCCTTTGTCGCCGGCTTCAATCCTCCCGAGGCCGACCATGTTGGATTGGCCCAGCAGGATGAAGACTTGGACGGGTTTGCTCATGTCGGCCGGCTTGCCGTCCGGCTTCGGGATTGGCGGTTCCGCCGCCGAGACGGTGGTAATAGACGACAGGGTCAACGCCGTGAGCGCGATGGTCGATACAGTAAAAACTCTGCGGGTGATGTGGTTCTGTTTCATGGCTTCTCCAGATTGTCGGTGTTAGTCAGATCGCCAGTATTGGCGCCTCGGTCGGCCCGTCGCCAGAAATGTGAAGCATCTTACCCCCGGCATCAAGGATCACCATCCGCTCCTTCTGAAAGTGCATCCCCTCGGTTTCAGTCGCAGCGAAGTTCTGAGAGAAAGTGAGTTTGAGCGTGACGACGTGGACATTGCTGAAGGTCTTTTCACCCTGCTTGAACTTCTCGTGAAACGCGACGCCGGCATGGTAGTCGAGGCGGCTGGAAGGTTCGACATATCGCTTGAAGCCCTGTTTGCCGTAATTCCCCACCAAATCCGAGTAATAAGCCACAGCGGTGGCGGTGATCGCGCAGGGAATGCGGATGCCGAGCTTTTCCTCATACCACCATACCTTTTCGCCCGTCGGCACAGCGGCTTCTGCGGCAGCTTGCTTCAGGGCTTCTTTGGAAGGTTGGGCTGCCTCGGCGGCGGCGATCATGTCGGACTGTTGCCTGTCCGCGGCAACGCGATGGATCATGACCTGGTGTTTTGCAGGGTTGGCGGGCCAGTCCCTGGGCTTGGAGTCCGGAGTGACAGCCCCAGTGGCCAACCCGGCAAACGCCGCCGCTGCTGCGAACAGCAGGGTCAGACGGATCGCGAAAGAAGAGGTGGCGGAGTGAATCTGACAGGCGATTTTCATGGGTATTCAGGAATGGTCGGGATGGTATTGAAAAACAAGTGACGGCTGCACGACTTTCCGCGGCCGTCTAAGAGCGTGTTTGAAAACTCGCCCGGTGAGGGCACTGGGCCTACAGGCAACGGGCTTTACGGCCCAAGCTTGTAGGCCGCGTGCCCTCACG
>CAZUUP010000541.1:0-4191 GCA_964623105.1 uncultured Akkermansia sp. | reverse complement strand
GCCCCCAACTCCCGCCCCAGTTCCACAAACAAATCCACCGACGCCGCGTGCGCCCGCGTCAACACCGTGTCAAAAACATCAAACGACGCGACGCGCATACCCTCACGCCTTGCGCGCCACCCCGAGCAGATTCAGCGACAACGGCACCCCCCGCCCCTGCTGCGGCCCCAGTTCCGCCATCATCTCCAGCCGCCGCCACATTCGAAAAAAACGGAACGCCCACCAATGTCGCGCCCCCCTCGCCAATGGCCACCACGCATTCCGCGGCCGCTCCAAAAACTCCACCGCCTCCACCCGGATTTCCCCGAACCCCCCGTTAAACAAAAGGAAATCCAGACTGTGCTCCGTGAAACTGCACCGGTGCGTCCAGTCATTGTACCGCCACCGCGCCGCCAGCGCCGCATTCGCATTCGGCACCGTGCAAATCAAACTTCCCCCCGGTGCCAGCGCCCCCGCCAGCGCCCTCACAAATTCCAACTGCTCCCCCACCGGCACATGCTCCAGCACATCCAGCAACACAATCGCCCGCAACGCCCCCGCCCGCGCCCGCAGCCACGCCACCGTGTCCCCCGACCACTCCACCGCCAAACCCCGCCGCCGGCACGCCGCCACCTGCCCCTCGTCCGCATCCACCCCCGTCACCGCCGTGTACCCCAGCTCCCGCAACGCCAGCAGCGCAAAGCCGCCTCCGCACCCCACATCCGCCACCGCCGCCCCGCGCTCCGCCGGCAGATGTGGCGCCAGGATGCGCCGGTTGAAGGCCACCATCCCCGCCACATGCTCCGGCGTATCCGGATGCCACGTCCGATAATAACGCGTGTAATCAAGCTTCACGATACTGTCTCCAATACTCCCGCACCGCTCCCGGCCGCAACGGCAGCAACAACGCCCGCACCTGCAAACCCCCACATCTCCGCAACGCCGGGAACACCAGCGACGTCCCCACCGCGCTCACCAGATACCCCGCCACCGCCCCGGTCGCCGCCCCCGCCGCGCCCCACACCGTCATCAGCCACCACGCCAGCCCCACGTTCACCGCGATCCCCACCAGCGCCGACCACGTGTGGTACAAATTCAAATTCTCCAGCATGAAATACTGCGCCCGCACCGATCCGCTGAAAATCACCGGTGCCGCCAGCCCCAAAATCATCAGGATCACCGCCGCGTCCGCGTACTCCGCTCCATACAACCACCGGATCACCCACGGCCCCAGCAGCCCCGCCCCCAACGCCACCACATACCCCAGCCCCGTCAACCCGTCGAACAACCGCTGCAACCACGCCTCATATCCCGCCCGATCATGCACCCGCTTCTCCAGCAACAGCGGATACGACGACGACAAGATCAGCCCCGGCACGAACAACCAAATCTCCGTGATCCGCACCGCCGCATAGTAAACCCCCGCGCTCCGGCTACCCAGCCGCTCCATCACCAGCAACTGCTCCACCCGCAGATAACCCGCCACCAACAACCCCGACAAAATCAACGGCCAGCTCTGCCGCAACAGATTCACCGCCGCCGCCCGCGACACCCGCCAGTCAAAAATCCGCTCCCCCCGCCGCCCATACATCCACACCAGCGCCACCGACCCCAACACCGCATCCGCCACCAACGCCCCGCAAAACGCCAGCACCGGCGCCCGCCAGTAAACCACCAGCGCGATCTTCAACCCCGCCCCCACCAGCAGCGCCACCGCCCGCGCTATGACCGTGAACTTCGACTGCACCTGCCGCTGGAACCACAAGTCGATCACATCCAACGACTGCGGCAAAAACACCAGCGCCGCCACCAGCGCCAGCGGCGCGATCACCGCCCCATCCCGCGTCCACCACGCCGCCGCCACCACCAAACCCACCGCCCCCAGCCCCCCCGCCAGCCGCAGCACAAACGCCGTCCCCAAGGTCGTCGCGCTCCGCCGCGGATTCGCCACCAACTCCCGGATCACAATCCCGTCCATCCCCAGCGTCGCCACCGGCGCAAAAATTCCCGCCAACCCCACCGCATAATTCATCCACCCGAACTGCTCCGGCCCCAGATGCCGCGCCACCAAACCCAGCACCACCACGTTCACCACCAGCCGCAACCCCCGGTCGGCGGCCAGCCACACCAGATTGGCGCGAATGCGATGGAACCCGGGAGAAGACATCAAATTCCCCCGGCTTCTAGCCACTTCACCCCCCCGTCACAATGCTAATTCTAATGCGCGTTCAAGATCAGACAAAGGCGCGCCGGGATTTTCGCCGCTCGCAAGGCGCGACGAAGGAGCATTTCCAAACGGGTCCCGTGACCGACCAGCAACGCCGCCGGCGGCCAAAAGACCAGGCGAACGAGACTCATCTCGAACGCGCATGAGAATAAACTCCCCGCCACCAGCACCGCCGGTCTTGAACTTTGAACTTTGAACTTTGCGCTTGGAACTTTAAACCCTCCCCATGCCTTCATTCGACATCGTCTCGCAAGTCAGCTCCATGGAACTGGAAAACGCCGTCAACCAGGCCAAAAAAGAACTCGCCACCCGCTTCGACTTCAAGAACAGCCGGGCCGAAATTCTCCTCGAAAAAAACGACATCAAACTCTCCGCCGAGGACGCCGTGAAAATGCGCGGCCTCGTTGAAATCGTCATCAACAAGCTCACCAAGCGCAACGTCAGCCTCAAAAACGTGGACCAGGGCCAACCCGAACTCTCCCCCCTCGGCCACGCCCGCCAGGTCATCAAAATCAAGCAGGGCATCGAATCCTCCGTTGCCAAGCAGATCACCGGCTTCATCCGCGACGGCAAATTCAAAGCCACCACCCAGATCATGGGCGAGGAAGTCCGCGTCACCAGCAAGAGCCGCGACGAACTCCAGACCATCATCGCCGCCGTCAAAGCCAAAGACTGGCCCGTCGCCGTCGGCTTCATCAACTTCCGCGAGTAACCCCCGCAGTCGCCGCCGTCACAGCCCGGCCCGCTCTATCTCCCATTGCAGCCGACGTGAAGGGGCGGTCCGCCCCAAGTTCCCCTTCCTCTGAATTTCCGCCCGGGGTCAACTGCATTTCCCACTCGCACCTAATCCCCCCGCCCCGCCTGCGCCCCTGGCACCACCTTCACCACCGGCAACGTCAGATCCAGCACCTTCCCCGCCTCATCCACCGGATCCGCCCACACCTTGAATTCCGCCAGCTTCGCCGCCCCGTAGATGGTCGCAAACGCCACGTCCGCCGCATCCAATCCGCTCCCGATGAACACCCGCCCCCGCCGCGGCACATTCTTGTGCGGATCAAACACCCACCAGCGCCCCTCCAGATACACCTCCGCATACGCGTGGAAATCCATCGGCAGATCATCATCCGGCACCAGGATGTCCGGCAAATACGCCACCGCATACCGCGCCGGCATGTTGAACGCCCGGCACAACGCCACCACGCAATGCGCCTGATCCCGGCACACCCCCTGCCGCCGCTGGATCGCATCACACGCCGACCAGTCTGACCGGCTGCTCCCCAGCTTGTACTCGATGTTCCGGTGTACCCAGTCGCAAATCCCTTGCGCCCGCGCCCAACCCGCCTCCAGGCCGCCAAAATTCTGCCACGCAAAATCCAGCAGCTTGTCCGTCTCCGCATACCGGCTCGGCAACGTGAACCGCAACACTTCCGCCGGCAGCTCCGCCATCGGCATTGGCTTCACCCCCGGCGCCACCGCGTCCGGCTCCTCCGGCACCATCGCCACCGCGTCATAACGAATCCGGCTCACCCCCGCCGGCAACGTGAACCGATGACACACATTCCCGAACCCATCCTTGAACTCCCCCACCGGCACCAGCGGCTCACAAATGAACTCCTCCCGCTGCAAAAACTGCCGCGGCCCCGTCGCCGGATGCACCATCAACACCAGCGGCGTCGCCGCCGTCGTTTCATAACCCAGACTGCAACCAATCTTTACCCGGTACATCGTTTAACCTCCTCCTCTCACCCGCCATTTCCCTTTCGCCGCCGTCCCAATCGCCCGATCGCCAACCCCGCCACCTCCCACGCCGCCGGCAATCGCAACCCGATCGCCACCAGCCAGTACACCAGCGCCGCCACCCCCGCCGGCACAAACACCGCCCCCGCCTTTGCCGCCAAAGTCACATGCCCCACATTCCGCTCCCACGCCGCCAGCCCCCACCACGCCACCGCCGCCCGTCGCGCACTCCACGCGCTTCTGGTGTA
>CAZUUP010000540.1:0-4193 GCA_964623105.1 uncultured Akkermansia sp. | reverse complement strand
CCATTTTCGCGAACTGAATCCCGATATCACCACCCTGCCCCTCTGGTTCAAGCAAAACGGCTACCACACCCGTTGCACCGGCAAGATCTTTCACAACTGGCACACCAAGGAAAAAGGCGACGCGCGATCCTGGAGCGCCCCGGAGTTTCTCCACTACGCCACCCATGGCGAAGATCATGCGCTCGTTGTCGGTCCGATGCCCCCCAACACCGCTTCACCTGCACCCCGGCAATACACGTCCGTTCCGCTCTACGAATGCCGCGATGTGCCCGACGAAGCCTACTATGATGGTCGGGTGGCCGCCGAAGCCGTCCGGGTCTTGGGAGAGATCAAAGATCGACCGTTCTTCCTTGCCGTCGGTTTCTGGAAACCCCACGCCCCTTTTAATGCGCCCAAAAAGTACTGGGATCTTTACGATCGGCAGAAGCTTCCGGCGCTCAATCCCGCCCGTCCGTCCGGTGCGCCCGAGGTCGCTTTTCACGACGGCCGGGAGTTGCGCGGCGTTCCGCCAGCTCAAATAAATTTCACCGCCGACCAGATCGCTGCAATTCGTCACGGCTATTTCGCCAACATCAGCTACCTCGACGCCCAACTTGGCAAAGTTCTCGACGCCCTCGAACACAGCGGTGTGGCGACCAATACCGTCATCACCTTCGTCGGCGACCACGGGTATCACCTCGGTGAGCACGGACTTTTTGGCAAGACCTCCAACTTCGAGTACGATGCCCGGGTTCCATTTTTCATCAGCACCCCGGGCAATCCGAACGCGGGCAGACGGACACAATCGCTTGCGGAATTGGTGGACCTGTTTCCCACGCTGGTCGAACTGTGCGCCCTGCCGCAACCCGCCGGGCTGGAGGGCCTCAGCCTCGTTCCGGTGCTCCGCGATTCCGCCCGCACTGTCAAAACTGCGGCCTTTACGCAGCATCCGCGTCCCGCCTACTACGATCGCGAACCCGAGAAACAGCCCAAGGCGATGGGCGTCAGCGTCCGGATCGCCGGAGGGCGCTACACCGAATGGCGCGACTGGAAAACTGGCCAGACCATGGCGCGTGAACTCTACGAGGAAGCGCAACAACCCGCCGAACTTCACAACCGGGTGGACGATCCCGCGCACGCCTCCCTGCTCCATCAAGCGCGAAGCCTCCTGCACGAGAAATTCCCGCCCACGACGAGTGCCCGGTAAACGCCCCGGCCCGGCCGGCACGAGGCCGAGCAACGCGACTGCGACGACAGCCCCAGCCTACGGTGCGCTTTCGCCCAGCAGCTTGCGCAACGTCGGTTCCATCTCCTCTGCCAGTGCGGCGTAACCCCTGGCGGTCGGGTGCAGATAATCGGCGGCCATTTCACGCGTCAAGGTGCCGTCGGGTTCCAGCAATTTCGGACCCGGATCAAGAAAGAGCAGGTTGCTCCGTTCCGCCAGCTTCGCGTACAACGCATTCACCTCTGCCAACTTCTTCCGCAGCGCATCGGGCTTCGGTCCGCGCGGGAGGATGCCTTGGAGGATGATAGTGGCCCGCGGTTGGCGGCGGCGAATCTCATCACACAAGGCACCCACCCCGGCGGCAATTTCGTCGGGAGTGTTTTTGCCCAGGTTGTTGGTGCCAATGGCCACGACCACCACCCGGGCGGCTGCGCCATCAAGCTCGCCATGCTGAATTCGCCACAGGGTGTTCTCGACGTAGTCGTAGCCAAAACCCAGGTTGGCCACCCGCCGTTTGCCGTGAAACCTGTCCCATACCTCGCGCCCGGGCTGGGGGCGATCGTGTGGTTCGCCGCCGAACATTTGCGTGATCGAATCACCAATGAAGATCAACTCGGGTTTCCGCTCGCGCACGAGCGCACTCACGAACGCGTGGCGCGCCGCCCAATCGTAAAGCGGCCAGTCCCGGTCCTGAGTCACCGGAATCAGCGTGGTGGGCAGAGGCTTGGTCCCGGAGAGGGCCGGGAAGCGTCCTTCGGCGGCTTCTCCCTTCCGTTTCCGATCGGCGCTGAATGCCCGCGCCTTCACGAGGCCGCCCTGCGCCAAGGCAATCGGGGCAAGATAAGGGCCAGATTTCGGCCCCGGATCGGAACCATCCAGCGTGTAGCGAATCACCACCCCCGTTGCGGAGACGCCGAGAGTCACCGCGCCGGACGGATCGCGCTGAATCGTGGGTGCCGGAATCGCGACCGCCTCCGCCGGCGCCGCCGGAGCGGCGGCAGGAGACGACACGATCGGAAACAACCACGCCGCACTGGCAAGCCAGAGAATGGATGAACTGATTCTTCTCATAATCAATTGCGAGGTCACGTTGCGGGAACAAATCGCTGGGCGATCAAGGCCAGAACGAAACAGACGATGAAGACCAACCCGGTCTCGCGCGGCACGTGCGCCACCGCGAGCAGATCCACCAGCACGATGCCGGCCAGCAGTCCCGCGACCGTCCGACCCACGTTGCGCTGCGGCGTCCAAAAGGTCGAACGGATCGAGCGGAACAGCCAGAGTCCCAAGATCAGGGAAAGAAGGAAGGCGTTGCGGCGGAACTGCCCCGCGTTGACCAGCAAGGCCAGCAGCGGCGGAACCAATAACAGGAGGCACGGCCAGTAGCGGATCAACCCCGGCACGCTTTCCTTGCGGGCAATGTAGCTGAGACCCACTACATAGCAGAACAGCGCCACTGCCGCCCAAACGGAAAGCCCGGTGACGCCGTCGCAGCCCGTCGAAGCCGCGGCGACGAAAAGGAAAAACCGGCACGCCGCCATGAGCACCGGGGCGTGCTCCATGTCCTTGTGCAGGTAGTCGTAAAGCACCACGCAGCCAACCAACGCGAGACTCAGGACGGCCGTGGTCTTTCCCATGGTAGCCAGCAGGATGAACCCGCCTGCCAGCATGGCGATGCCAAGCACCCAGACGGTTCGCACACTGATCTGGCCCGATGGAATGGGCCGTTCGCGCCGGTGCCGGACATCAAACCAGACGTCACAGGCATCGTTCAGATACATGCCGCCAATGTACACCAGCGACGCCCCGAGGCACAAAGACAGGAGCCGCCCGTTGCCTCCGCCGCCCAGAATCCACGCCGCAAGACAGTTCGACCAAACGGTCGGAAGATTCGACACCCGGCCCAGCACCAGCAGCGTCCGCCAGAACGGTGCCCGGGGACCGCCCGGCAGCGTGCCGGCAGCGGGAATGGATTCAGAGGCATTCAAGATGTTGCGGGGCTCGATCGCGTCAGTGGGTCAGCACATGTTCCCGACAACGGGCCAGGCACCAGTCATACTCGCCGACCAACTGGTCAACCACCGAACGGTTCTTCAACTCCGCCGGCATTACCTCCCAGGTGTAGGTTTCCATCTCCAGATGGGAACAGAGGGTCGGATCCTGTTGCAGCAAACCGAGCACCCCGAGCAGATGATCTGATGTATTGTCGAAAAGGGCGGAGGTTGGGCAGTGCAGCGGAATGTGGAAATGGATGCGCCACTCCTCGTCGTCCGCCGGCGCCTGCGCCAGGGCCACGTCAAGATCGCGATACCGGGTCAACGCGGAACCATTGCGGGCGATGACTTGATGGAGGTACACATCATCGGCGAAGGCGGCGAGCGCGCGGCGCACTTCGTCCGTAGGGGCGACCTTCAGGGCCGAGCTCAGATGGAGTTTGCTGATGCGGATGCCGTGGCGCTGGAGCCGCAGCACGGCCTCGCGAGGGTTCTCATATTCAACCGCCAGATGGCACGTGTCGTAATTGACGCCCACATGATGCAGAACGCGCTGATCTCCGGGGCGCTCGGCCACCAACCGGTCAAAGAACGCGACCGTCTCCTGCGTGGTCTCGAACAGGCCCAGCGGCTCGGGTTCCAACCCCAGATGCAGCACCCGCCCCGTCCGGTCCGAGAGGCGCGCGATATGATCGAGACAACGCCACAGATTGCGGCGAATTTCGGCCACCGGTTCCTCGCCGCGAATGAATTCCTTGAACGAACCGGGGAGGGTGCTGACGCTCCCCTCGACTCCCTCCGGCACAAGTTGCGCGATGAGATCGAAAAGCTGGTTCGTGTATTCCAACCGTTCCCGGGTCGTCCAGTCCGGCGCGTAAACCTGTTCCTTCACCCGGCCGCCGTGGAATCTGCCGAAGGGAAATCCGTTGATCGTGAAGACATAACAACCCTCACGGTCCAGCCCATGCCGGAATGCCGTAAACGTCGCCGGTTAA
>CAZUUP010000539.1:0-4198 GCA_964623105.1 uncultured Akkermansia sp. | reverse complement strand
TTCGAATAGAATGGCGGGGAGGGCGGGGAGGGGGCGCGTGGTGGGGTTGGCCTTTTTGCGCGGCGGAGTTTTCCGTGCGGCGTCGGGGTTATTGGGGGCGGGAGCGGGTGGGGGCGGTTCTACGGGGAGCGGTGGCGGGGCGGGGGTTGGTTTGCGCGGCGCGGTGGCGGGCGGGGAGGTTGGGGCGGCGGAAGCGATGGGACGTTTCGGGGCAGCGGTGGCGGGGGGCGTGGGTTTCTTGGGGGGAGATTTTTTGGGGCTGGGTTTGCGGCGCGAGGGGCGGGCCGGGGCTTTTTGGGGAGCGGATGCGCGGCTCTTTTTCAGAGTTTTCCGGGGTGCCTTGGTGGTAGGCCGAGGGCTTTTGGATTGCTTCATAGTGGGGTGAGCGCGCGTGGGGAACCGCGGCTGGTGCCGGTCGAACGAGAAGGGTTGTAGCGGCGGGGGGTGGCGGGCGCAACGACGAATTCCGCGGGGACGGCCGCGGGGGAGTCGAAGCAGGTTAAGCGGCGTGTCGGGTCAGTGTTTGCCGAGGGCGAGGAGGACGGCGCCGGTGACGGCGATGAGGCCGCCGAGGAGGGAGCGTTTGCTGGGGCGTTCGCCTTCGAGCCAGGCGGCGAAGGGGACGACGACGAGGGGGGTGATGGCGACGATGGGCAGGACGACGCCGGTGGCGGTGGTTTGGAGGGCCCATTGGTAACAGCCGACGCCGAGGGTGGGGCCGGCGAGGGCGTTGAAGGTGATCCACCAGCGGACACGGCGCCATTTTTCGGTGGAGGTGATGGGTTCGTTTTTCGGGGTGGTGTCGGGGGTGCCGGGATTGAGGAGGGCGGCGCGCTTGACGACGAGCAGGGCGATGCCGGAGACGATGACGCCGCCGATGATGCGCTGGAAGGCGGCGCTGAGGCCGTCGATAGACTGGGCATGTTCGGTGGCGATGCGGTAGGCGACGCGGCTGAGGACGGCGCCGCCGGCCTGGCCGAGGGCGGCGATGACACCGGCGAGGAGTCCGAGGAGGAGGGTGCGGCGGGAAATGGCGAGGTGGTCGCCGGGGGCGAGGGCGACGGCGACGCCCGCGAGAATGGTGGCGGCGGCGGCGATTTCGTTGGGGGTGAGCCGGGTGCCGAGCCAGAGCCATTCGGTGAGGCTGGCGAAGGGGGCGGCAAGGCAGTGGACGAGGAGGATGGAAAGGCGGGTGCCGAGGCGGGGATAGGCCTGGAAGAGGGCGACATCGCCGAGGCCGAAGCCAATGCAACCGCTGAGGAAGAAGATGGGGAAGGCGGGGCCGAGTTCGCGGGCGCCGAAGTTCCAGCTCCAGAGGGCGAGGAACACGGTGGCGAGGGAGAGGCGCCAGAAGTTGGCTTCGGTGCCGCCCATGGTCCGGGCGGTGCGCGCGGCGGAGACGGCGGAGAGCGAGAACAGGACGGTGGCGAGGAGGGCCGGAAACATTTGCGGTCTGCTAGGTATGCGGTGGGGCGGGGGATGTCACGCTTGGAGTGAGGGAGGGAAGTTCAAAGTTCAAAGCTCAAAGCTCAAAGCTCAAAGTCTAAAGTTCATTCGAAGTGCAACGGGGGGAGGGGCGGGTGATGGGAGAGATTGGTTGAGTGGGGAGGGGGTTGTGGTTAGGGTGCGGCATCATGAATTCCAATGCTGCGCGGATTTGGGCTGGTTTGGTTTGCTGTCTTTTGTTTGCGGTGGGGCGGGGGTGGGCGGCGGAGCCGGGGGTGGAGGATTGGTTGCGGCAGGCGCGGGAGGCGTATCGGAAGGGAAAGGGGGAGGAAGCGGTGGCGCTGGCAACGAAGGCGGTGGAGGCGGCGCCGAAGAATCCGGGGCCGCGGCACATGCGGGGGCAGATTCACGCGGCGTTGCGGCAGCATGAGCGGGCGATCGCGGATTTTTCGGAGGCGTTGAAGCTGGATCCGAGCGCGGTGGGGATTTATCAGGCGCGGGGGGCGGAGCATTTCCGGTTGGGGCACATCGCGGAGTCGATTGCGGACTGGGACAAGTTCATCGCGGCGCATCCGGAGCAGGAGGCGCATCACTGGCAGCGGGGGATTGCGTATTATTATGCGGGCCGGTTCACGGACGGGCGGAAGGCGTTCGAGTTGCATCAGACGGTGAACAGTCATGATGTGGAGAATGCGGTGTGGCATTTTTTGTGCATGGCGCGGGAGCAGGGGGTGGAGAAGGCGCGGGCGGCGTTGATACCGATCGAGGGGGATTCGCGGGTGCCGATGGCGCAGGTGCAGCAGCTGTTTGCGGGGAAGTTGAAGCCGGCGGACGTGTTGAAAGCGGCGACGGACGGGGGTGTGCAGGGGGAGCGGCGGGAGCGGAACTTGTTTTATGCGCACCTTTACCTGGGCCTTTATTACGAGGCGATTGGGGACGCGAAGCTGGCGCGGGAGCACATCGAGAAGTCGGCGGCGGAGTATCAGAAGCATGATTACATGGGGGATGTGGCGCATGTGCATGCGGAAGTTTTGCGGAAGGCGGCGAAGAAGTAGGGCGGTGGCGGGGAAGTGCGCGGGGCGGGAAGATTTGGGCGAGGGAATCTGGCTATGAGCAAATCAACGGACGTGCGGTGTGTCGGGGTGAGCCTGCATTTTCTGCCGGTGCATACGCGGATGCCGCTGAAGTTTGGGGGCGAGACGGTGAGTTATGTGACGTGCGCGCGGGCGCGGATGCGGGTGGCGGACGGGCAGGGTCGGGTGGCGGAGGGTTGGGGGGAAACGCCATTGAGTGTGACGTGGGTGTGGCCGAGCGCGTTGTCGTATGAGGTGCGGCACGGGGTGATGAAGGAGTTTTGCGGGAGGCTGGCGGAGGCGTGGGCGGGTTATGCGGGGCGGGGGCATGCGCTGGAGGTGGGGTATGATTTTCAGGCGGAGGTGCTGCCGGGGCTGTTGCGGGAATTAAATTCGGCGCGGGGGGCGGGCGCGGAGCCGATGCCCTGGCTGGCGGCGCTGGTGTGTTGCTCGGTTTTTGACCAGGCGTTGCATGATGCGTATGGGAACCTGGTGAACCGGCCGGTGTACGAGACGTATGGCGCGGAGTTCATGAGCCGGACGCTGGCGGATTTTTTGCGTCCGGCGGCGGGGACGGCGGTTGCGTTTCAGGGTTTGTATCCGCGGGATTTTCTGGCGGCACGTCCGATGTCGCGGTTGCGGGCGTGGCATCTGGTGGGCGGGGTGGATCCGGTCGAGGCGGGGGATTTGACGGGGCGTGAACCGCAGGATGGCTATCCGGTGTTGCTGGCGGACTGGATTGAGCGGGACGGGTTGAAGTGTCTGAAGATCAAGTTGCGGGGCAATGATGCGGGGTGGGATTACGAGCGGACGGTGAAGGTGGGGCGGATTGCGGTGGCGCGGGGGGTGGAGTGGCTGACGGCGGACTTCAATTGCACGGTGCGTGATCCGGCGTATGTGAACGAGATTCTGGACCGGTTGCGGGATGAGGAGCCGCGGATTTACGGGATGTTGCTGTACGTGGAGCAGCCGTTTCCGTACGAGCTGGAGCAGCACCGGATTGATGTCCATAGCGTGGCGGCGCGGAAGCCGTTGTTCCTGGATGAGAGCGCGCATGATTGGGAGCATGTGCGGCTGGGACGGGAGTTGGGATGGACGGGGGTGGCGCTGAAGACGTGCAAGACGCAGACGGGGGCGTTGTTGAGTCTGTGCTGGGCGAAGGCGCACGGGATGACGTTGATGGTGCAGGATCTGACGAATCCGATGCTGGCGCAGGTGCCGCATGTGTTGCTGGCGGCGCACGCGGGGACGATCATGGGAGTGGAGACGAACGCGATGCAGTTCTATCCGGCGGCGTCGGAGGTGGAGGCGCGGGTACACTCCGGATTGTATGCGCGGCGGGAGGGTTGTGTGGATTTGGGATCGATCCGGGGGAGCGGGTTTGGGTATCGGGTTGGGGAGATGGGGCGGGAATTGCCGGCGGGAAGGCAGTGGGGTGAGGTGGCGGGATGACTGCCGGGGGGGGCGCGAAAGGGGAGGGTCATGGATATTGAACGCGATGGGAACTTGATTGAGGCATTGGTGTGGTGGGTGGTGGCGGTGGTTTTGTGGATGCGGCGCCGGCGGGAGGGTGCGGAGCTGCGGAGGGTGCTGTTGATTCTGGCGGTGGCGTTTGTCGTGTTTGGGGTCTCGGATTTGATTGAGGCGGGGACGGGCGCGTGGTGGCGGCCGTGGTGGTT
>CAZUUP010000538.1:0-4228 GCA_964623105.1 uncultured Akkermansia sp. | reverse complement strand
AGGTCGCCGCGCCCAAAGCAGGCGAGCCCAAGACGCAGGCCGAGATGTATGAGCAGCTCACGCGCGCTTACACGACCATCGCCGCTGAGCTGGGCATCCGCCGCCTCCCGGTGGGCGACGCGTTTTACCTCGCGGACACGGACCCGAAGTGGGGTTACCAGCCGGACACGAAGTTCGACTTCAAGAGCAACGACGAAAACCGGTTGCCGAACCAAGCGCACTCGCTCCACGTCGGCTGGCGTCTCGCGAAGGGGAAGGACGGCAAGGCCGCGTTCAACATGGACGGACATCATGCGAACGTGGCGGGCGAATACCTCGGCGCGTGCGTGTGGTTCGAGGTGCTCTACGGCGAGAGCGTCGTGGGCAATCCCTTCGTCACGCCCGGACTGGACAAAGCTTACGCACGCTTCTTGCAGGAGACGGCGCACCAGGCCGTCACGGCCTCGGCGACCCGAAAGTTATCCCCGGCAAACGGCCTCAACTGGGCCGCGCAGGCGCTTGCCGATGCGCAGCAGGACCGCACGTCCATCCCGTACGATGGCAAGACGCCGGACCGGATGGTCTGCGACACGACGCTGCGACAGTTGCCCGATGGGTCGTGGGCGCTCTTCATGCTGGCCGGCGATGACTTCGAGCCGTCGCCGAAGAACTACACCGGCATCACGCGCAGCACGGATCAGGGCCGCACCTGGTCGCCGCTGGTGCCAATGAACACGGGGCTGCCTCGCGCCGGCTTGACGACCGGACAGTGTGTCACCGAGGTCATGGTGCGCGGCAGCCGGGTCACGGCATTCCTGGCGACCCACTCGCAGACCTGGGGCCGCGACTGGCAGTCGTGGTTCCTGCACAGCGATGACTCGTGCAAGACCTGGAGCCAGCCCGAGCCGATGCCGGGCCGCCTCGCCAAGTTCACCTTCATCCGCAACCACATCGTCGCACGCGACGGGCGGATCATCATCCCATTCCAGCATTACCTCGGACCGCCCGCCGGCACGCCGCCGCCCGCGCCGGAGGAGAAGCCGTGGCACGGCGCGCTCCGTCACTACGTCAGCAACCCGCGCAACGGCGTGCTCATCAGCCACGACGGCGGGAAAACCTGGCGCGAGCACGGCAACGTCCGGCTCACCGACAACGACCGTTATCACGGCTGGGCGGAGAACAACCTCGCGGAACTCAGCGACGGCCGCATCGCCATGATCATCCGCGCGGACCGGCTGGGTGGCGTGCTGTATTATGCGGAGTCGAAGGACGGCGGAAGGACTTGGCCGGAATTCGCAATCAAGACCGAAATTCCCAACCCCGGCTCGAAGGCCACACTCTACCCGCTGGGCGGCGACACCGTCGCGCTGTTGCACAACCCGAACCCGTCGCATCGCAGCCCGCTGGCGCTGTGGATTTCCTTCGACGGCCTGAAGACCTGGCCCTACCGCCGCGTGCTCGTGCCCGAGTCTTGCGACGGACCAAAAGGGCGGCTGAACTATCCGGATGGCTTCGTGAGTGCCGATCGGCAATGGCTTCACTTCGCGCTGGATGACAATCGTCATCGGGCCGTGCATTACAGCGCCAAACTGCCGCCGCTGCCGTGAGGGCCGGACCGGTAACACGCAGGCGTCGGGCAACCGACGGGGTATCCCTGAAAATCGGCGAACCAGTCGCCGCTCGCCATCCGCCGGGTTCCCGGTGATGGTTCCGGGAACGATGCGTTTTGAAACGACGAAGCAAAATTGCAGTTCGCGCGGTGGCCGGAGCGCTGGTGATGTTTATGCTGTGGCGCTGGTTTGAACACGTTCAGATCTACCGGCCGTCGCGGGAGGCGGATTATCGCCCGGAAGAGTTTGGCCTGCCGGCCGAAGACATCACACTGACGGCGGCGGACGGCGTCCGCCTGCACGCATGGTGGATCCCGGCGGCAGTTGGTGCCCGACGTAAGCAACTGGCGGTGCTGTTCTGTCATGGCAACGGCGGCAACCTCACCTCGCGGCCCGGCTATTACGCGGCAATCCGCGACGCGGGAGTGAATGTTTTCGCCTTTGACTACCGCGGTTACGGCCGCAGCGAGGGCAAGCCGACCGAGGCGGGGACTTACAGGGACGCCCGGGCGGCCTACCGCTGGCTGCGGGACCGGGGCTTTGCCGCGGAACATATCATTCTCTGGGGTGAATCGCTCGGCGGCGGGATCGCCAGTCAGTTGGCGCTGGAGGAGCCGGTCGGCGGATTGGTCCTGCATGCGTGTTTCACCTGCATTCCCGATCTGGGCGGAGAGATTTTCCCCTGGCTGCCGGTGCGCTGGCTGGCCACGATCCGGTACGATACCATCCACCGGCTGCCCCGGATTCGCCGGCCGGTGCTCATTCTGCACAGCCGGCACGATGACTTGATCGGGTTCCATCACGCGGAAAAGAACTTCGCCGCCGCCAACGAACCCAAGCTTCTGTGGGAATTGCACGGCGGACACAACGAGGCGCTGTCCGCCGACCGCAGCCGCTACGTGGCCGGCTGGGAGAAATTTCTGCGCCAGCGGGAAGACCGTTTGCCGTCGGCACAATGAACCGATCGCCTGGGCCGGTGGCCGGTGGCGGCTCCGACGACGCGGAGGCGCGACACTGAGCGATATCCCAGACAGCGATTTCCGCTGCCACCCCCCGGGCGGCTTTCGGGCGATCCGCCGCTTCCGCGATGGCGGAGCGGATTTCCGCCTCAGGTGCGGCTACAAAACCGCCGATAAAACGGGTTTGCCATGCCTTTGGGAACGTGGTAATAGCCTCAGTCACAGTTGCGTCCAGCAGCCCGGCGACCTCGGCGGTCTAAATTGCGCCGGGGCCGGGATGAGCGGCGGGCGGTTATTGGGCGGGCGTTGGTTCCGCCATCGATGACGCAGTGCGGTGCCAGTGTAAGCCGGCAGTAATACAGCAAATAATATGATCACTAAAGTTCAGTTCTCGTGGCGTGTGGCCCTCTGCGGTGCGCTCGCGATGTTGATGGTTGGCTGTTCCGGCCGTAATCGTTCGACGGTTACCCAACACCGGGATGCCACCCAACCCACCGACACTTGGGGCCGCAATTATGAGGCGACCGCGCCGGCTGCCACCACCCGCAGCATGGACCTGTCCGGCGTCGGCCAGCCCAAGGCCGCCGATCCGGATTGCTGCCCGCCCGGCAAACAACCCGCTCCCCGCGATATCCCGCCTCCGATGGCCCGATCCACCAGCGACTGCGGCCCGTCGGAAATTCGCACCGCGCTGGTCCATGCCGGCAAACGGTCCCCGGCCGAGGTGACGCTGGGTGAGGAATTCAGCTACGAAATTGTGGTCACCGCCCTCGAGGAAATCGGCAACGTGGTCGTGATCGACACCCTGCCGAAGGGCGCGGTTTATGTCCGCAGCGAACCCCCGGCGCAGACCTCCGGTGAGCAGATTGCGTGGCGTTTTGCGGAGATTCGCAAAGGTCAGTCCCAGACCGTCCGGGTCACGCTGCGGGCACAACAGGAAGGCACCTACTGCTCCTGCTTCACCGTCAGCGCCGATCCGCGCGCCTGCACCACTCTCACGGTGGGCCGGCCACTGGTCGAAATCACCAAGACCGGCCCGGCCACCGCCCGGGTGGGATCTGAGGTCACCTACAACATCACCGTCCGCAACAGCGGCACCTCCGTCGCCCGCGACGTGGTGGTGACCGATGCGGTCCCGAACGGGTTGACCCACAGCACCGGCCAGCCCTCGCTCAGTTTCAACGTCGGCAATCTCAACCCGGGCGAATCCCGGAATCAGCAGGTGACCTTCAAGACCACGCAGCGCGGTCGCGTCTGCAACGTCGCCGTCGCCACGTCCTCCAACGCCGGCCGCGTGCAGGCCGAGGCTTGCACCGTGGTGACCGAGCCGCGCCTCGAGATCGTCAAGACCGGTCTCAAGGAGCAATACACCAACAAGAAGGCCGAGTACACCATCGTGGTGGCCAACACCGGCGACGTCCCGCTCACCAACGTGACCGTCACCGACACCGCCCCGGCCAACACCTCGATCGTGAGCGCGGATGGCGCCTCGATCAGTGGCAATCAGGCAGTCTGGCAGCTCCCGAGCCTCGAAGCCGGCCAACGGCAGGCCTTCAAGGTTGTCCTCACCTCGCCGCTGGCGGGTGAGCACTGCAACAGCGCGACCGTCGCGACGGCCGAGGGCTTGAACGCCTCGAGCACCGCCTGCACGATCTGGAAGGGTTACGCGGGCTTGCTGCT
>CAZUUP010000537.1:0-4246 GCA_964623105.1 uncultured Akkermansia sp. | reverse complement strand
CGGGAGTGTTCGGGGGAATGGAATTGCCGCAAAGAACGCAAAGAGGCGCAAAATGGGGGGAGGAAAGAGGGAAACGTGTGGCGGCGGTTTTTGGGCGGGGGCGGGGGTGGCGGGAGCGTGCGGGGGAAGGGGATGGCCGCAAAGAACGCAAAAGGGCGCAAAGAGGGGGAGGGAAAGAGGTGGAGTGCGGGCGGGGGCGTGCCGAGGGGGCGTGTTTTTTCCCCGGGGGCGGTTCTTCGATGCCCCGCTGGGGCAGGGAGTTTTTTGGTGGACGATCCGGGGGCGGCATCCGCAGGGGCGGACTTGCCCCCGGCTAATGTCCTGCGGTGTCCCTCCGGGACGAGGGGTGGGCGGGTTTCTCCTCGCGGATCAGGCGGGCGAGCGTTTGTTCGAGTTCGCTGCGCGAGTAATCGCTATGTGGGCCGCGAACGGCTTTCAGAAGTTCGGCTTCCAGTTCGGGCGAATCCTCGTTCGGATCAGCAATGGGACTTGGTGGTAGGGGGTCGAAGCGTTCGAGAATGACAAACTTGCCGCCATCCGAGAGCAGCACTGATTCGCCGTTGTGAGCGGCAGCGACCAACTCGGAGAGATGCGGGCCGGCTTCGGCAAGCGAGAGCGTTTTCATGGGCGGAACACTACAGATTGGCAGAACAGTGACCAACACTACAGACGGTGTGTTTGGTTCTGAAACTCGCAACGAACTAGTCACGGTGCCGACGAAATCACCGGAAACCGCTTCCGACGAACAATTCGGAAGAGGAGGAGCACCAGAACTGCGGAGGCCGCGATGATAAAAAGGAGGCCTTGAAAACCGCACAGCACTTGTCCCTTCTGGCCAGAGAAACGAACTATGTTCGCAAGAGGGAAGCTGGAAACCGCGAGAATGTGTGCCAACAGATTACAACCGGAATACTTCGGGAGCATCCCCGCAAAGAGCAGTGCTCCCCAAAAAATGCCGCCGACCACACACCATAGCAAATAATCCACGGGTGCCTGAATCCAGAGAAATGACAGGCAAGCCAGCGGGATTGAGACGGCTGCGAAAGTACCCGGACGCCGAATCAGAACGCTCTGGTGTTCGCCCTGTCGTTGGTCCCACTCATTTGTTCCAGTTGCCATAAATCACCGCCATTTAGAGAGTCGCGTTCAGGCCGCAGTTTCTCTATCCATTCGCATCCGGATTCGTTCCCAGAACTGGTGAAGCATCGGCGGCCCGGGTCCGCGGGCGTAGGCGCAGCGTGAGCAGCGCGAGAAGGGCGGCGGAAGCGATGAAGACCAGCAAGCCTTGAAGCGTGGGCAGCCATTCTATTCTCAACCCCGAGAAAAGTAGTTTGTTCGGGCAGCAGAAGAGAAACCCTGCTGCCCAAAGGTAGGCGGCATTTTTTCGGTGTCGGAGCGATCACCCCGAGCGTTCCCAAGGCGAGTCCGCTCAACGCACATCCGAGCAGGTATTTCGTGGGGGCCTGAATCCAGACAAACGACAGGCAAGCCAGGGGGACGACGACCGCGGCGAAAACACCCGGACGTCGGATTAGAATGCTCTGATGTCCGGCCTCCTGTTGCCTCAGTTCGTCGGTGCCAGTGTCCATGAATCACCGCCATTCAGTCACTCGCGCTCAAGCCAGCAATTCCTTGATCGGCCCGCACGCCGGATCGGCCATGAGGACCTGGCGGCCGGCGATGTCGAAGGCGCCTTTGGAGCCGACGCCGAGGGCGCGGAGGTAGGTGTGGAAGAGGTGGCCGGCATCGACTTCGCGCTCGGTGACTTCGGTGCCTTTGGGGCCGGTCTTGCCGATGACGGCTCCGCGCGCGATGCCCGCGCCACCGAGGCAGACGCTCCACGCTTTGCCCCAGTGATCGCGGCCGTAGTATTGGTTGATGTTCGGGGTGCGGCCGAATTCGGAGAGGACGACGATGAGGGTGCTGTCGAGCAGGCCGCGGTCGGCGAGGTCGGTGACGAGGGTGGCGAAGGGCTGATCGAATTCGCCGAGTTGCTCGAAGTGGAAGTTGAAATTTTCGTTGTGTGTGTCGTAGTTCGAGTGGGCGACCTGCACGAAGGTGACGCCTTTTTCAATGAGGCGGCGGGCGAGGAGGCAGTGGCGGCCGAAGTCATGTTTGCCGTAGCGGTCGTGGTCTTTCTGCGGCTCTTTGGTGAGGTCGAAGACTTCGCGCTGTTTCATTAGTTCGAGGGCCTGTTCGTAGCTCTGGACGTAGGCGTCGGTCATCGCGGTGCGGCGGCGGGAGAGGAAGTGGGTGTTGGCGAGGCGGCGGAATTCGTTCTGCTGCGCAAGGGCGGCTTCGGTGAGGGAATCGGGGCGGGCGGTGTGTTGGGGCGGGTTGCCGTTGCCGAGGGAGATGCTGGCGTATTTCGGTCCGAGGTAGGCGGCGTCGTTGCCGCGTCCGCCGCCGCCGCCCGCGGTGACGCGGATGTGGCCGGGCAGGGAGCGTTCGTCGGAGTCGAGGCATTTGGCGACGACGGCGCCGATCTCGGGATAGGTCTGGCCGGGCATCTGGCGGCGGCCGGTGAGCATCATGTAGGCGCCTTTGCCATGGTCGTCGGTCTTGGTGTTGATGCCGCGCACGAGGGCCAGGTGGTGCATGACCTTGGCGGTGTGGGGCAGGAGTTCGGAGATGTGAATGCCGGGGACGGAGGTGGGGATGGCGCGGAAGGGGCCGCCGGTGTCGGTGCCGGGCTTGGGGTCCCAGCTTTCGAGCTGGCTGAGGCCGCCGTGCATGTTGATGACGATCATGCGTTTCTGGTCCTTGGCGAGCGCGCCGGCGATGGTGGGTTGCGCGAACCAGCCGAGGCCGCCGACGACCGCGCCGGTGCCGGCGGCAAGGGTGCCGAGGAAGCTGCGGCGGGCGAGTTGGTGCTCGGGGGAGGAGCAGGCGTAGGAGCAGTTTTTCATAAGGAGGTGTTGGGGTTCGGGTGGGGAGTTTGGCGAATCTGGCGGTGGTGGTGTTGGTGGGTATTCTATTCCATCGAAAGGGCGGGGGTTCAATGGCTAAACTGGAACTGGTCGGGCGGAGCGCGCGCACGCCGGGGAGTGCAGGTTTCCAAATCCGCTGTGTCGCCGAGTTTGATCGGTCGTTGCGAAGGCGCGGGCAGGATGCGCCGCAATGCGGAGCGCGTCCGTCTCCCTCGCCACGTGAGGCACGAACGGGGAGAGGGCCGGGAAGAGGGGTGCTTCACATCGGCGGTGGTTCTCGCCGTGGCGGAGCGCCTCCTCTCCCCGACCCTCTCCTCCGTTCCGAACGGAGGAGAGGGAGACCGGAGCCTCGGTGCGGACGGCACGCTTGTTCGCAAAGACTGCCAAGGTGACGACGCGTCGGGCGGCTTGGGAGTCCGAGAAAATCGCGGCGCACGCAGGTTTGGAAGCCTGCGGTACAGGGTCGAGCGGGTTTTCCGCGGGGGCGCGGAAAATGGCACCCGGTGGTGGGTGCGGTCCCGATTTGGTTTCGGGGTTCGGTTTCAATGTTTGAAGCGGAATTCGACGGAGGTGAGGAGGCCCCAGGCGAGTTCCTGGACGACGGCGGGGATTTCCTTGGGGCGGGCGGCGAGGAATTTTTTGACGGCGGCCAGTTCATCGTCGGAGGGCAGGCGGGTGAGGGTGCTGAGGTAGAGTTCCTCGGCGAGGGCTTTGGGGTCGGTGAGTTTGGCGCAGCGCTCGACGAGGCTGCCGGTGCTCGGGGCGAGCCAGCCGCGGAGGAGGGCAGCATTGTTGAAGAAGAGGGCCTGGTCGGCGGAGGCGTAGAAGATGTCCTGGGGTTCGCCAGCGGAGTTGCCGAAAAGGCTGGCGAACTGGCCGACGTTGCCCTTGAGCTTGTCGAATACGAATTGTTCGACGTGCTGGGCGCGGGCGAGGAGGCGGGCGGGATCGTTTTTGTTGGCGTCGGTGGGGGGATTTTTTTTATCGAAATCGGTTTCGGCGGCGGCCTGTTGGGGAAGGGTGAGGCCGGCGGATTTCATCAGGCTCCAGGCGAGTTGTTCGGGGGTGAGGGCGACGAAGGCGCCGACGGCGAAGGCGGTGGTGAAGGCGGTGCTGAGTTTGGAGTGGGCTTCGTCGAGGCGGGCTTTGGTCGCGGCGGCGTGGGCTTCGGCGGTTTTTAGCTGGGCTTGGAGGTTGGTGAAATCCTGGCGGGCGGAGGCGGCGAGATCGGCGGCGACTTTGGCGAAGGCGAGGCGGGCGGCGGCGAGGCGGGTTTCGGCGGCGATTTGGGGCGAGGGCGGTGCGGCGGGGGCGGG
>CAZUUP010000536.1:0-4265 GCA_964623105.1 uncultured Akkermansia sp. | reverse complement strand
GCCAGCCAAAAACGGCAGCACAACCACAAATCGTCAGAATTTTGTCTCACACCCGGGCTTGGGGAAGGTGAGGTGGGGGCGCCGCGGTTTGTGGGCGTGGTTGTGGGGGCGTTCAGGCGAGGGTGTCGCGGAGGCGTTGGAGTTGTTGTTCGAGGCGTTTGGGGGAGACGGGGGCGGCGGTGCCGAGTTCCTGGGCGAAGACGGAGACTTTGTATTCTTCAATCATCCAGCGGAGTTCCTCGAATTCGCGGCGGGTGGCAGGGGAGCGGCTGGCCTGGTTTTGTAATTGCTGGAGGGCGGCGGCGTAGGGGGCGACCTGGCGGGCGCGTTCCTGGTCTTTGAGGGGATTTAGGGCGGCGCGTTCGGCGCGGAGGTGGAGGGCTTTGAGGTAACGCTGGAGGTGGGGCAGGCGGAGGAAGGGGATGTGTTCGAGGAAGCGCGGGGGCAGCAGGGCGGCGAGTTCGGTGGCGAGGGGATGGGCGGGGCGGGCGGGCGCGGGGGCGTGGAGTTGGGTGAGGGAGGAAAGTTTTTGCGGGCGGGGCGGGGCGGAAGCGGAGGGAGCAGGGGAGCCGACGCGTTGCTGGACTTGTTGGCGGAGTTTGAGGAGGGCGGTGGTGTGATCGATGAGTTGCGTGGCGAGGCCGGGGAGACGGCGCTGGGCTTCGGCGACGGCTTTCTGGAATTCGACCTGGGTGAGGGCGGGGAGGGGTTCGGCGGGGAGGAGGTGGTGCTTGAGGTGTGTGAGGGCGGAGACTTCGAGTTCTGCGAGGGGGCCGAGGGGAGCGTAGAGGGGGGCGCAGGCGGCGAGGGCGCGGAGGTCTTTTTCGAGCCAGGCGATTTCTTTTTGGAGGTGGAGTTCGACGAGGCGTTGGACGCCGGGAAGGCTGGCATTGCGGGCGGCGTCCTCGGTGCGAAAGAGGCGGAGGTTCACGGTGTCCTCGGCGTGTTCGAGGCCGGGCCAGGCGTAAACGGGAAGGCCGTTTCCTTCGCTGACGGTAATGCGCGGAGGCGGGTCGGGGAAGGTCCAGGCGGTGAGGCCGAAGCGTTCCCACTGGCGGGTGGCGCGTTCCCAGTCGGCGGGTTCGCGGGTGGGCGCGACGCGGACTTTTTCGAGGCCTTGCTGGAGTTGGGCGAGGTCGCGGCCGGCGGCGAGGAGTTTGCGGTCGTGACCGATGATTTCGAGGCGCGGGCGGAGATGCGGGGGCAGGGCGTCGGCGGGCCAGTCGGCGGGGTTGACGGCGACGCCGTAGCGCTGGCGGAGGAAGCGGGCGAGGTCGCCGAGGAAGGAGGGGCCGGAGGGTTGGAGGTCGCGGGCGATCTCGGCGGCTTTGGGCGGGAGGGGCATGAGGTCGCGGCGGATGGCTTTGGGGAGGGCGCGAAGGAGTTCGTTGATTTTTTCCTCGCGCAGGCCGGGGACGGCCCATTCGAGGGCGGAGGCGGAAACGGATTGGGCGAGGGTGAACGGGAGGCGGATGGTGACGCCGTCGTGATCTTCGCCGGGGGCGTAGGCGTAGGAGATGGCGAGCGGCTGGCCGCTGATGGGGACGGCGTCGGGGAAGGCTTGGGGATCGAAGTAGAGGGACTGGCTGCCGGCGAGTTCGGCTTCGGTGACGCAGAGGAAGCCGGGTTCGGGGTGGTCGCGCAGGACGCGATTGAGGTCGTGGAGGGAGGAGACGTTTTCGAGATGTCGGGCGTAGAATTCGGCGAGTGCCTGGTCGGGGTCGGCGAGGTCGTAGCGGCGGACGCGGGTCTGCCAGTTTTCGATTTTGTGACGGATGGCGCGGTTGTGGGCGAGGAAGCGATATTGGGGGAAGCGTTCGGCGGAATCGTGGGGGGCGGGGGTGAGGACGCGGAGGTCGGGACGGTCGGAGTTTGCGGGAGCGTCGTCGTCGTCGTTGGGCTGCTGGGCGCGGGCGCGGGGCGGCTGGAGATCTTCTTCGACGAGGGCGGAGCGGATGAAGATGGCGGTGGCGTCCTTGGGATCGAGGTTGCCGTAGGCGACTTTGCGGCGCTGGACTTCGAGGCCGTGGAGGGTGACGACTTCGTCCACGAGGACGCGGCCGGCGCTGGCGCTCCAGTGGGGGTTTTGGTGGGTGAGTTTACAGCAGTGCGGGGCGACCTGATAAATCCAGTGGGGATCAATGCCGGCGAGAGTGCGGGCGAAGAGCTGGGAGGTTTCGACGATTTCGCCCGCGACGATCCATTCGGGTTGGGAGGATGATGCGGGGGTGGCGGGGCGTTGGGAGGCGGGATGGGAGCGGGTTTTGACAGGGCGCTCGGAGCGTTCGGCGAGGGCGGAGCCGGGGAAGACGGTGAGGAGGCGGTTGGCGGAGCCTTTGTAAGTGTTACGTTCTTCGCGGTGGGCGACGTGGCCGGTCATGCCGGCGAGGATGGAACGGTGGATGGCTTCGTAGGCGGCGTTGCTGGCGTTGAGCTGGAGGGTGCCGAGGTCTGCGAGGGCGTCGTGGAGCTGGGCGTGGAGGTCCTGCCATTCGCGCATGCGGAGGTAGGAGAGGAAGTGTTGTTTGCAGAATTTGCGGCGCTGGTTCTGGGTGCGGAGGGTTTCCCATTGATCGTGGACGGCGTTCCAAATGTTGAGGAGCGCGAGGAAATCGGAGCGCGGATCGCTGAAGCGGCGGTGGGCGGCGGCGGCGGCTTCGCGCTGGTCGAGGGGGCGTTCGCGGGGGTCCTGGATGCTGAGGCCGGCGGCGATGATGAGGAGTTCGCGGGTGGCGTGTTCGTGCTGGGATTGGAGGAGCATGCGACCGAGGGTGGGGTCGATGGGGAGACGGGCGAGTTGGGCGCCGAGGGGGGTGAGGGCGCGGGCGGCGTCGAGGGCGCCGAGTTCCTGGAGGAGCGCGTAGCCGCCGGCGATGGCGGCGGGGGTGGGCGGTTGGACGAAGGGGAAGGTTTCGATATCGCCGAGACGGAAGGCGAGCATGCGGAGGATGACCTCGGCGAGGTTGGCGCGCTGGATTTCGGGCTGGGTGAAGGGGGGGCGGGATTGGAAGTCCTCGGCCGAGTAGAGGCGGATGCACACGCCGGCCTGGACGCGGCCGGCGCGGCCGGTGCGTTGGTTGGCGCTGCTTTGGGAGATGGGCTCGATGGGGAGGCGGCGGGTGCGGGTGCGGGGATTGTAACGGCTGATGCGGGCGAGGCCGGTGTCGATGACGTAGCGGATGCCGGGGATGGTGAGGGAGGTTTCGGCGATGTTGGTGGCGATGACGATTTTGCGGCGATGGGCGGGGGCGAAGACGCGTTGCTGGTCGCCGGCGCTGAGGCGGCCGAAGAGGGGGATGACTTCGGCCTCGCCGTGGAAGCGGCCGTCGAGTTGGTCGGTGGTTTCGCGGATGTCGCGTTCGCCGGGCATGAAGATGAGGAGGTCGCCGTCGTTGGTTTCGTAGAGGAGGCGTTCGGCGGTTTGCACGGCGGCGTCAACGTAGCTGACATCGCCGGATTCGTCGGAGGCGTCGGCGAGGGGTTGGTGGATGACTTCGACGGGGAACATGCGGCCGGAGACTTCGAAGATGGGGGCGTTGTCGAAGTGGCGGGAGAAGGCGGCGGTGTCGATGGTGGCGGAGGTGACGAGGAGCTTGAGGTCGTGACGGCGGGCGAGGAGGCCTTTGAGGTGGCCGAGGAGGAAATCGATGTTGAGGCTGCGTTCGTGGGCTTCGTCGATGATGAGGGCGTTGTATTCGGAGAGGTCGGGATCGCCCTGGGTTTCGGCCAGGAGGATGCCGTCGGTCATGAGCTTGATGTAGGTCTGGGGACTGGAGCGGTCGTCGAAACGGATTTTGCAGCCGACCTCGCGTCCCCAGGTGACGTTGAGTTCCTCGGCGAGGCGGCGGGAGATGGATTGGGCGGCGACGCGGCGGGGTTGGGTGCAGCCGATTTTGGCGGCGATGCCAAGGCCGGCTTCGAGGCACATCTTGGGGAGCTGGGTGGTTTTGCCGGAGCCGGTTTCGCCGGCGATGATGATGACCTGGTGGTTGCGAATGGCGGTGACGAGGTCGTCTTTGCGCGCGGTGATGGGAAGGTCGGGTGGGTAGGTGGGGCGGGGGACGGTTAGCTGGCGTTGTTGGCGAAGGGCGACGGAGGCGCGGAGTTGGGTGAGCAGGCGGTCGTAGAGGGCGGCGTGCTGGTCAGGATGGTGGCGGTCGCGGAAGAGGCGGATGGCGCGCGCGCCGAGGCGCGCCCAGTCGGGGAGCATGGCCTGCGGGAGGAGGGTTTGCAGTTCTTGGATTTGATCGGCGGTCATTGCGCGG
>CAZUUP010000535.1:0-4280 GCA_964623105.1 uncultured Akkermansia sp. | reverse complement strand
CGGCGTCCGCCGCTCACGCGCATTCCGCAGATACCGGGCGTCCTGCTCGATCGCCACAACATCCCGCGGCACACAGACCGGCTCAACCGCCACCACCGCCGGCTCGGCAACCCGTCCAGCAGCCCCTTGCCGCCTCTGCCGACTCCCGCGCATCGAAGTCCCGGCCCGCCGCTTGTCCGCCTTCCCCGACAAACCCTCGTTGAAGTTAATCATAAAAAAACTCGGTAAAGAATCGGCCCGGGCGCTTCTTCTTGCGGAACCTCCGCAAGGGTCAGCAGCCCTACCTGACCGAATCAACATGTGTAGTATTTGTCGCATTTTATTTTTTGTCAACTTTTTGTTTATGTTTATGAAACACCCACCAAAGATCCAGGATCGCCAACCCTTGCCGCTCTTGAGACCTCCTGAAAGTCAATCCGGTTCCCGCGCCACAACCCAGTGTTTACAGCCTCCATTCTCGCATCGATTTTCCCCGTCGCCCCCGCTCTCCCGCCCGACCCGCACCCGTCCACTTGCATTTTCCAAAAAGGCGTCCACTAATTGTCTAATTAGTAATCAGCCGGCTCAACCGTGGCTTTTTTCGTGCTGCACTTGGAACGGCGGCCGTCTGACTCCAATGACCCTGCGCGGCATTGGCAGACATCACGGACCGCGCAGGACGACGCGAGCGTCCCGCCGGGATGGCATGTCACGCAATAATTAGAACTCGCAGTACATACAAAACACCGCACGCCCGCTGGGTTGCCGAAACAATCGCTATGCGCACCACCGCCCTGCTCAATATCAAAGCAGTCTCCCGCCAGACCGGCCTCAGCGCCCACGTCATCCGCGTCTGGGAAAAACGTTACCGCGCCGTCGTCCCCCAGCGAACCGCGACCAACCGCCGCCTCTACGGCACCAACGAGGTCGAACGCCTGAACCTTCTGGCCCGTGCCACCCGCGCCGGACACACCATCAGCCAGGTCGCCAGCCTCACCACCGACACCCTCCGCAATCTGCCCATCGCTCCCGCCCCCGGACCGGATACCCCCGCCAAACCCGTCACCACCCCTAAAAAACCGCAACCCGACTTCATCGAGCAAGCGCTCGACGCCATTCGCTCCCTCGACACCGCCGCACTCGAGAAAACCCTCCACGCCGCTGAACTCGCGCTCGGACAGATGGGATTGCTCTGCAAAGTCCTGTCCCCGCTGCTAGTCCGGCTCGGCGAAGACTGGCGTGCCGGAGAAATTCGCGCCGCCCACGAGCATCTCGCTTCGCAAGTCATACGGTCCTTCCTCGGCAACCTTTCGCGCCACTACGCCGCGCCCGAAAATGCCCCGGAAATCGTCGTTGCCACCCCCCTGGGCCAGCTTCACGAACTCGGCGCCTTCATGGCCGCCGCCACCGCCCACCACTCCGGCTGGCGCGTCACCTACCTCGGCCCCGGATTACCCGCCGAGGAAATCGCCGGCGCCGCGCGTCAGAAAAACGCCCGCGCCGTCGCCCTGAGCCTCGTCCACCCCGAAGACGATCCGCGCCTGCCCCGCGAACTCGAAAAACTTCGCGCCTGCCTCCCCGCCGAAACCCAGCTCCTCGTCGGCGGACGCGCCATCCGCGCCTACGCCCCCACCCTTCGCTCCCTCAACGCCGTCGTCTGCACCAACCTCAGTTCCCTTCAGGAAGCCCTCGACACAGTACGATCCTCCCGCGCGGCATAATCCCGCGTCGCCAGCCCGATCCGACCGACCCGGGACGATTCTGCAGAATTCGAGCGAACGCACGCCGCACTCCCCTGCCCCCCGACGGCCCGCCTCCTCCGCCCTCCAATAGTAGCGCTCCGGCCCAACCCTCACTTTCCCCGCGCCTTGGAGTACGCTTCCAGCGCCACCTCCCGCGCAATCGCGTGACTCACCAACGGCGCGGGGTAATTCCCGCCCAACTCCACCCCCGCCCGCCGCAATACCGCCTCCGGCGCAGCCGACGGCTGGTGAATCCACTCCGCCGGCATCCGCCCCAGTTCCGGCACCCACCGCCGCACATAATCCCCCGCCGGATCGAACTTCTCCCCTTGACTCACCGGATTGAACACCCGGAAATACGGCGCCGCATCCGCCCCGCAACCCGCCGTCCACTGCCACCCGAGCGTGTTGCTCGCCAGATCCGCATCCACCAGCGTGTCCCAAAACCACCGCGCCCCCGTCTGCCACGGCAACAGCAGATCCTTCACCAAGAACGACGCCACGATCATCCGCACCCGGTTGTGCATCCAGCCCGTGTGCCACAACTCCCGCATCCCCGCGTCCACAATCGGATACCCCGTCCGCCCCCGCTCCCACGCCCGCCGCCATTCCGCGTTCTCCCGCCACGGGAAATTCCGGAACTCCGCGCGCAACGGCTCGGTCACCGTGCGCGGAAAATGAAACAGCAGATGATGCGCAAACTCCCGCCAGCCAATCTCCGCCAGGAATTGACTCCCCCTCCACACCGCCTCCGGCAACTTCCGCCGCGCTCCCATCGCCCGCAACGCCTGCCACACCTGCCGCGGGCTCACCTCGCCAAAATGCAAATGCGGGGACAGCCGCGAAGTCCCCGCCACATCCGGCCGGTTCCGCAGCCCGCCGTAACCTTCAAACGCCGTCGCCAGAAACTTCTCCAGTGCCTTCACGGCCCCCGCCTCCCCCGGCGACCATGCCGACCGGAACCCCGCCGCCCAATTCAACTTCGGCTCCAATTCCAAATCCGCCAGAGCCAACCCGCCCGGCCACGCTGCCGGCGCGCGGAGACTGCCCGGAGCCGCCAGCGCCGCCGCCGGTTCCCCCGCGGCGAGACACGTTTTCCAAAACGGCGTGAACACTTGGAACGGTTTCCCGCTCTTGTTCTCGATCGTCCACGGCTCAAACAACAGCGCCCCATTGTGGCTGTCCGCCGCCAACCCATCCCCCCGCAACGCCTCCTTCACCTTTGCGTCCCGCTCGATCACCGCTGGCTCGTAACGCCGGTTCCACTGCACGCTCCCCGCCCCCGTCTCCGCCACCACCGCCCGCAATGCCTCCAAGCTTGGCCCGCGCCGGATGATCAACCGGCTTCCCCTCGCCGCCAATTCCTCCGCCAACCGCCCCAGCGACTGATGCAGCCACCACCGCGACGCCCCGCCCGGCGCCCACTCCCCCTCCTCCTCCGGCGCCCAGACATACACCGGCACCACCGCCCCGCCCCGCGCCACAGCGGCTGCCAACGCCGGATTATCCGCCAGCCGCAAATCCTGCCGAAACCACACCACCGTCGCCGCGCCGTCCTTAATGACAGTTTTCATCGGCCGCGAGAATAGCCGCACTCCTGAATTTTGCACCTCGCCCCGGACGAATGCCCCCTACCCGCCCCCGAATCCAAGCCGCCCCTCGGGGACCGCACGCGTCCCGCGTGCCGTCGTGGTCGTCCCGACCACGACTTCGTCCCACTAACCATTTTTTCCACCTCCCACCACCCGAAAACAGAAGCCAGCAACTCCCACCCGCCCCTCTCAAATACTCCGCCCCGCACCACCGCCTCCCAATTCCAACACCACGAAAGCTCCCTTACCACCCTTTCAAAAACGCCATCAAATCCGCCAGCTCCTGCCGTGTCATCGTCTTCTCCAGTTCGTTCGGCATCAGGGAAGTGCTGCTGCTCGAAAGCTTCGCGATGTTCGACCGAAGGATGGTTTCCTCGACGCCTTGCGCGGCGCGGAGGGTGACGCTGGTAGGCGTGTCGGAGATGACTAGGCCGGTGAGCGAACGCCCGTCCTTCGTCTCCACCTCGTAAGCCGTGAACCCCGGATAAATCTCCGCATCCGGCACCAAAATATGCAGCAGAATCGCTTCCGCCGGCTGTAACCGCACCGCCGTCAACTCCGGCCCCACCCGTTGTCCTTCCCCCGCGAACTGATGACACGCCGCGCAAGTCCTCGCAAAGACAGCCTTCCCATTCTTCGCGTTGGCGGCGAGCGCGAGGACGCCCTTGTGCTCCTCATAAACTTTCATGCGATCCGCCGCCCCCTGCGGTTGGAAAGCCTTCGCCGCCCGCGCCGCCACCGTCGCATCCTTGTGCTTTAGCAACGAACCACGCCGGTTCGCCGGCACAGCCCACGGCTGTACCACGCCCTTCTCGACGGCTTCGAGCAGCACGAGTTGCAACGCGGACTGGGAGAGCATCGCGGTGAGGACGGCGTCGCGCACGGGCGGGGTGTAGCTGCGCCAGCGCTCGCGCTCGACGAACCACTCGCCGGCCTTCGCGCCGGGCAACTGGCTCAACGCGCGCAC
>CAZUUP010000534.1:0-4290 GCA_964623105.1 uncultured Akkermansia sp. | reverse complement strand
GCGGGCGCGTTGGTGCGGGGGAGGGTCACGGACGCGCGGCAGCGCGTCCCTACCGGGATGGGGCGTTGGTGCGGGGGAGGGTTACGGACGCGCGGCAGCGCGTCCCTACCGGGATCGGTGGTGCGGGGGAGGGGTTACGGACGCGCGGCAGCGCGTCCCTACCGGGAGGGGGTGACGGAGAAGGTGCGTTCGAGGCGGGTGAGGTTGCCTTGTTTGTCTTTCACGGAGACGACGAGTTGGGCGCGGGCGAGGGGCGCGAGGGGGCGGACGAGGGGGAGTTCCCAGACGCCCTGGCTGCGGGGTTTGAATTGGGCGGCCAAGTTTTTTCCGGGGGGCTGGCCGTTGATCGTGATGTCGGCGGTGACGGTGATGGTGGGGAGGTCGAGGCCGGAATAGTAGTCGTGCGCGCCAATGAGGATGCGGTCGAGGGCGGGGTTCGCGCCGGCGACGGGCGCGGTGATGGTGACGGTGGGGCGGAGGTCATCGAGGAACCAGCCGCGTCCGGGTTTGCCCGCGAGGACGGCGGCGTGGTCGAGGTCGATCGGGCAGCCGAGGTCGATCCAGCGGATGAGGGTGAGGCGGTCTTCGTCGGTGAGGGCGGGGACTTTTATCACGCGGTCGTCGGGAGTTTTGTAGGTGCCGGCGATGGCGGCGGGCGGTGGCATCTGGGTGCCGAGGTAGTCGAGGTCGTAGCGGTGGCGGGCTTTGTCGGTGGGGATACGCTGGCCTTTTTGCGCGAAGTAGCCGGCGCCGGGTTCGGGTTCGGAGGGGTGGTCGTCGTTGGTGAAGCCGTCGAGGCGTTCGCCGAAAATTTTCCAGACGAGGAGGGAGCGGCGGGATTGGAGTTTGCGGAGGTAGCGCGAGGCGTTGGGGTAGCCCCAGGAATCGTAGCCGACGGGTTTGTGGCCGAACTGGGCGCGTTCGTCGAGGGCGAGGCGGTAGTAGGTGCCAGGGAATTTGCCGGTGTTCTCGCGCTGCACGAGCTGGCCGTCGGCGTCGAGGTCGAGGCGGCTGGCGGGTTCGGCTCCGTTTTTGGAGGTGTGGCAGGCGACGCAACTGCGCTGGAGGATGGGCTGGATGTCGCGCCAGTATTCGACGTCGTGCGCGGGGGATTTGGCGAGGCGCAGGCCGGTGGTGTCGGCGGCGTCCCATTTTTTCCCGGATTCATCGGCGCGCTTGGTGGTGAGGAGCGGGCGCGTGTTGACGAGGTCCCAGACGGGGTAATCGGGGCGCGCGGCGGCGGTGAGGGCGAAGTCGGTGGGCTGCTGGCTGTGCGCGTGGCAGCCGCCGCAATCGTTGCGAATCTCGCCGGGGCGAAGCTGGTGCCAGGTCTGCGAGGTGTTCAGCACGAGGCCGCGGCGGTCGAGGGTCTGGAAGGTGAAGGCGGTGTCGGCGGGGATTTTGGCGAGGAAGCTGGTGTCGGGTTCGCCGTCGGGATCGCGGGGTTGGCCTTTCACCAGTTCGCTGGCGGGCGTGGTCGAGGGCGCGCTGAATTTGCGGACGGGGATTTCGCCGAGGATGCGGAGGCGTTCGTTGGCATGGTTGTGGAAGCGGCGGCCGGTGTCCGCGCCGCCCTTGCGGTCGGTGGTGGGTTCCATCACGAGGATGCGGAGGGCGTGGATGTCGCTGTTTTCGTAGAGGCCGACGTCGCCGCCTTGGTTGTGATGATTGAGGGGCATGCCGTTGCCGTGGCTGGTGAATGCGTCGAGGCCGCGCCAGGGATCGGTGCCGCCGGCGTAAGTGGCGGTGACTTTGCCGGGCGGGACGACGCCGTTGGGATAGCTCTCGCGTTTGTAGAGACTCGAGGAGCCGACGAGGCCGAAGGGCGTGCCTGCGGGGAGATGCTTCGAGCGCGAGCCGTCGTTGGCGAGCGGGGCGAGGCGCTTGGGTTCCTTGATGCCGTGGATGCGTTCGTAGGGGACGAGCGCGCGGGGCCAGCTTTCGTTGTATTTGGGATCGTTTTTGATGAGGCGGAGCTGGGCGGGTTCGTCGATGGCCGCGCCGCTTTTGAGGAGATAGAGGCCGCCGTCGATTTGCGGGAGATGCTTGTATTGGTGATTGGCGGGGCCGGGGGAATAGACGGTGAGGAGATGATTGTCGGGCGCGCCGGAGGGATGGGTGAACTTGCCGACGGCGGGAGATTTTTTATCCGCGAGATTCGAGGGATCGGCGGGGCCGTCATCGACGCGGGCGAAGCGGGTGAGGGATTCGGAGCCGGTGGGCATGAAGGGCATGCGATACCAGACGCCCTTGCCGTTGTAATGGCGGCCGAAACGCCAGGGCTGGTTGCTGGCCATGTGACCGGGGCCGAAGGCGGGCTGGCCGACGGGCGGGGCGGGCGGGAGCTTGATGTAAGCGCCGAAGCCGGAGTTGTTCTGGTTGTAGTATTCCTCGACGACGAGCGAGTGGTCGGAGAGCTGGGTTTGAAAATGGAAACCGTTGGGTGCGCCGCCGGGATCGAAGGCGCTGACGAGCGGCGCCCAGCCGGTGCCGTCGGGATTGATGGTCCAGATGCCCCAGAGGATGTCGCCGCGGACGCCCTGGGATTCGAGGGAGCTGAACATGATCCGGCCGTCCGCGAGCACGACGGGATGGAGCGCGCAGCCGAGGTTGAGGTGGCCGATTTTCTCAAGGTTGGTGCCGAGGCCGGTGTCGGAGTCATCCATCACGAAGAGCTGGAGCGCGATGGCGGGGTAGCCTTTGGCGGGGCGGAAGCCGTCGCGATTGCTGGTGAAGACGAGGCGTCCGCCGGGCAGCGGGAATGGTCCCATGTTGAAAACGCCGTAGTCGAAGTGTGTGCGGCCGGGCTGCGAAGTGCGGAAGTCATCGGACCAGTTGGCCGCGCCGGTGTTGGGGGTGAAGGTCTGGTCGGTGAGGCGGACGAGGCGGCGGGACTTGACGTGGATTTTGAAAATGTCCGCGCCGGCGCGGGGCGGGGACCATTGGTTGGCTTTCTGCAAATTGTAGAGATGCGAGAAGTAAACCCATTGGCCGTCGTAGGAGACGACGGGGTCTGTGATGGAACCTTCGCCGCCGGCGACGAGGAGTTCCTCCGTGCCGTCGGGGTGGAGCAGCATGAGGTCCGCGCCCGGCTCCATGGTGACGGGCGTGGAGAAGTCGGTGTAGAAGCGCTTGTGGATTTCGTCGCCGGCGCGCGGGGCGCGGACATAGACGAGGTCGTAGTCGTAGCGCACCGATTTGTCGGTGGAGACGTGCGGGATGGTGACGTTGAGAGTTTCGCGGAAGAGCGGCTCGGGGGCGGCGGCAGCGCAGGCGAGCGTGGCAATCAGGAGTGCGACGGTCGGGGTGAAGTGCATGGGGGGATTCAAAGGCAAAAGGAAAAAGGCAAAAGGAAAAAGGCACCGGCAAAAAAGGAAAAAGGCAAAAGGAAAAAGGCAAAAGGCACCGGCAAACGGCAAACGGCGAAAGGCGAAAGGTCGAAGTTTAGGGTTTTGGGTCGGGGCGGAGTTTGAAGGCGGGGAGGTGGAGACCGGCGACGGAAAGGTGGAGGGATTCGCAGCGGTGGGATTGGCCGCGAAGGTGCTTGCGGGCGGCGGCGGTAAGAAGGATTTCGTCCGGTTGGGCGAGGTCTTCGCCGAGTTTGGAGGCGAGGTTGACCTCGTCGCCGAAGACGTCGTCGTGGGCGAGGAGGACGGGGCCGAAGCCGATGCCGATGGAGGCGTGGATGTGGTGGGTAACGGGGGTGGAGTGGTTGTGGGCGGCGAAGGACGCGTTGATCTGGCGGGCGGCGCGGAGAGCTTGGGGGACGGTGCGAAAGGCGGCCAGGGCGTTGTCGGCGTGGAAATTGAGGAGGTGGCCGCCGGTGGTGCGAATCTGGGAGGTGACGGTCTGGCGCATCTGGCAGATGAGGGTGAGGTGATGGATGATGCCGTGGCGGCGAACGGAGATGGAGAAGCCGGCCATGTCGAGGACGAAGATGGCGCGGGGCTTGAGGAAACGGCGGTTGATCTCGGCGTCGATGGGGTGGTGTTTGGCGGCGGTGCGATTGCGGCGGTGGAGCAGGCGGAAGAGTTCGGAGACAGGGGGTTGGCGGGGGACGGCGGCGCGTTTGGATTTCATGGATGGGTGCGGTGAACGGGGATTTTTTGCCACGAATGGGGGGAGGAGGGAAACGAAATCAGGGGGTGGTGGGAGTGGGGTTTCGAGCGGGGTTGGCGATGAACCGCCGGAAGTCCGCGGTTGGCGGGTAGGGTCGGCGAATGGTTTTGGGTGGGAGGGGGGAAGATGGCGATGTGATTGCGATGCGAGTGGTCGCGGGAAAACTGGGGG
>CAZUUP010000533.1:0-4307 GCA_964623105.1 uncultured Akkermansia sp. | reverse complement strand
CTATCCCCGTCGCAAATCCCGGTGGGTCGGCTGCGGCTTGCCTGGGCGGAAATGCTCGGAGTGTTCGAGCGCCAATTGCAGCCCCGGAAACTCCTTCCCCGTCCCCGCCAGCGCTCCGCGCACTGCGGCCAGCAACTGCTCCGGTGCCGCCTCCGCCCGGCAGTTGATGATTACCTGCCCTGCTGAAATTTCCTCCGGCAGTTCCTGCGACAGCTCCGGAACAAAATCATTCCGCACGAGGTTGATCACCGCGATGTCCCCGAGTCCTTCGTTCGGGCTGAGGGTCATCTTGAGATGCGCGATCTCGGCACCGTCCGCGTTCAGCGTCTCCTGCATCCGGCGCGCAAGGGCGCGCACCACGGCGTTCCCTTCGAACGGAGCGGGTGCTTGCAGCGCCACGGTGCAATTGAGCCAACCCAGCAGCGCTTCACCCTCCGCGTACACTTCGTAGTCCACCGCCATTGCTTCCCCCGGCGGTTGTTCCGCCGTGGCCAGGCGTGCGAACCATTCGTCCAATCCATCACCGGACCGGGCCGACACTGCAAGAATCTCCGCCTTCGGGAACTCCGCCTTCAGCCGTGAGCGCAGCGCTTCCAGTTGCGCGTCATCGAGCAACTCGCGCTTGTTGATCACGATCAAGTCCGCCTCCTCCAACTGCTTGCGGTAAATGTAGGTGACCTTCTCGGAAAATTTCCCGCCCTCCGCCAGTCCCAGCACCCGCCGCGCCCGCACCGGGTCCACCAGCACGCTCAGCGGAGCAATCGAGTAATTCGCACCGTACATCCGCCGCAAAGGATACGTCACTGTTGCCACCAGGTCCGTGCAACTTCCCACCGGCTCCGCGATGAACACATCCGGCCGCGCGTCCGCTGCGAGCCGGTTTGCGGCGTCCACCAGCGAATTGAAGCGGCAGCAAAAGCAGCCGCCGGGAATCTCCTCCGTGGCGAAGCCGCGCGAGCGCAGCATCGCCGTATCCACCAACTCGCTCCCCTGATCGTTGGTGATCAACCCCACGCGCAATCCCTGTCCCGCGAGGCGCTGCGCCAGTCGGGCAACCGCCGTGGTTTTTCCTGCGCCGAGGAATCCACCGATCATGACGTAACGGGCTTGTGGCATAAGGGGGTGTGGGGCTGTGACGTAGCGAAGGAATTGGGAGTTCGGTAAACAGAAATCAGCACTCGGCGATTGGCGATTTGCGGCAGTCAGGGTATCGGGGGCGGCAAATGGAGGTGGGCGGTCAACGATTGAATGGAACAACAAGGTTCGGTCGTGGATTCGGACTGATTACTGATAGCTGATCATTTCGATTACCGAATGCGGACCGGGCAGCGCCCTCGGCGGGGTCACTGATCCCCGTCGGTCGTCCCCTCGTCCGCGCCTTCGCCCTTCTGCTTTTCGAGAATCTTGTCGATCGTCTTGTCGAGCACGGCGCGGTAGGCGTTCACATCCATGCAGCGCGCGTCGGGCTGTCCCTCGACCTGGTATATCCAGCCGGCGCCGAACGGGTCTTTGTTCACCACGGAAATTTTCTCCTTCAGCAGCGGATTGCCGCCGCGGAATTGTCCGCTCGATATGGCGTACAGATCCGAGATCGCCTTGAACCCCTCGATCCAGCCGACGATCTGCCCCGGCTCGATTGCCGCGCCCGGCTCGACCTCGAATCCCTGGTCCACCATCTCGCCCAGCATCCGGGTCGCGAACTTCGTGATGCCCACCCGCCAGAGTCCGTCCGGTTGCCGCGCCAGCCAGGCGTGCGAGGGGCTGTAAAGATAATCCACCGGCAACTGCGTCGCAAAATGCGAACGCTTGTAGTGCAGCGTGGCGGGCTTGCCGGTGTTCATGTGCGGCGGAAGGAAAGCAAATTAAACCTCGAAATGAAAGGGGATTGATGGTCGATTGAGCCCGTGAATCCGGACAACGAATCCACGATGAAATTGCCAGGCCATCGGGGTTGCTCCGCGGGTGGACGCCTTCGCCAGCGACAGTCTGCGGAGGATGGCGAACGCGCAGCGTCGGGGACTTCCGTTTGTTCCCCAGGGTTTGGCCCAGTTCATGAGTTTTGAGGCGGCCGACGCATGGAATCTCAATATGACGACTCGTTGCTCGACCCGCGTTTCGCAAATTCGGGCCTGCTTTCGTGCATGAAGCAGACCCGTCGCGAGAAGGACGTTCTTGACCGGCGATTGCTGCGTGAACTACGCGCAGGCGCACTTCCACACCCGGCGTGATCTATTTCGACCACAACGCCACCACGCCATTGTCGCCTGCCGCCCGTGACGCCTGGGTGCGGGCCTCCGAGCAGTTCATCGGCAATCCATCCAGCCCGCACCGGCTCGGCGCGCGCGCGGATGCCGCCCTCAGCGGCGCGCGGGAACAGCTCGCGGCCCTGCTCGGGTGCCACGCCCTCGACATCGTCTGGACCTCCGGCGCGACCGAATCGAACAACACCGCTGTCCATCATTTCGCGCGATCGTTGGGGCCTGCGGATGAACTATGGATCTCCGCGATCGAACATCCGTGTCTGCGTGAGGCTGCGCAGGCGCACTTTGGGCCGCGCCTGCGTGTCATCCCTGTCAACCGCCAGGGCGTGCTGGAACTCGACTGGCTGCGGGCCCGGCTTGAGCGGACGCGTCCCGGGGGCGTTGCCGTAATGGCTGCCAACAACGAAACCGGCGTCTTGCAGCCGTGGCGCGAGGTGTTGGCGCTGTGCCGCGAACGCGCGATTCCCCTGCTCTGCGACGCGGCGCAATGGATCGGCAAACTGCCGGCCGACGGTCTCGGCGGGTGCGATTTCGTCAGCGGCTGCGCGCACAAGTTTGGCGGGCCGAAGGGGGTTGGATTTCTCAAGTGTCCCGCCCGGGGAAAGGTTCATCCCCTTTTGCTCGGCGGGCCGCAGGAGGAGGGACGTCGCGCAGGCACCGAGAGCGTGGCGGCGGCGCTGGCGATGGTCGCCGCCCTTGCGGAACGGAATGCACAGCTCACGCCGGCAACCCTGACCGCGCGCCGGAAGTTGCGGGAGGATTTTGAAGCGCGGCTGCGGGAAAAGGTTCCTGGTGTCCAGATCATCGGCGCGGGGGCGGAACGACTTTGGAACACGGTTGCGGCCGTGATGCCCGATACCGACTGCCGCATCCGCTGGGTCGTGAAGCTGGACAAGGCCGGCTTTGCTGTTTCGACCGGCTCTGCGTGTTCCAGTGGCAAGGAGGAGCCCTCGCACGTCCTTGCCGCCATGGGCTATCCCGCCGCCGAGGCCGCCCGCGCACTGCGTTTCAGCAGTGGACCCGAAACGACGGGCGAGAATTGGGAGGCGTTGGCGGGTGCCGCCGCTGTGGTTTACGGAGAGATGGCGCCGAGGAATTCCGCCACGCCACGCCGCCATTCCTCGGGTCGCGCCGTGAGATAGGATTGATGTCCCACTCCACCGAGGCTCGTAAACCTCTTCGGTCCCGCAAGATTCGCAAAGACTGACCGTGCCTCCTGCATGGAAACCCGCGGATCCTGGTCGCCGTGCATAACCATCGCCGGACATGTGACCGACTTTGCGTATTCGGTCGGATTGTGCGTAAAGCCGTCGAAATCCTGCTGGAAGCCTCCCCAAAATACGAGTAACTGCGACAGGGGGATCGGTGGAAGGTTCATGGCCGAGAAACGGTGGCCAACTGTCGTCACCAAACGGTCAAACGGACATTCGAGAATCACGCCGTCGGGTCGCGCGCCGCGTACATGTATCGCCCGCAGAATCGCCACCGCCCCCATTGAGGAACCATATAATACCACGGGCTTTTGTTTCACCGTCTTCCTCGTTTCGCCCAGTGCTGAAGCAACGTCGTCGGCTTCATGCCAACCGGCGCTCACGTGTTTGCCCGAGGATCCGCCGTTGCCGTGGAAGTCAATGAGCACCGTGGACCAACCCATTTCCCGGAACTTGATCGCTGGCTCGATCAGCGAATCCTTACTGCCGCCATATCCATGGAACAGCACCACCACGCCGCGCGTGTCGGGACACGGTATGGACCACGCCTCAATTGTCTCGCCGCGGGCACCAGGGAAACGTTGTGTTTCATACTCCAGACCATCGCTTTGGGGTGTGCGCTGGTTCTCCGGGCGCGGCACGGTCACTCCGTTTATGAGGATGGCCAGACGCCCGGCTGGCGTGAGTTTTTCCGGAGGCTGGGTCCGCACACCCGACGAGGCGTATTCTCCGAAGGCGCGTGCGTGCCGAAAGGCGGCAACGTTGGCCAGCGCGATTCCGAAGCCCAACAAGGGTGCGCGAACCAACACGCGGCTCTTGGTCAGACCGAGTTTGT
>CAZUUP010000532.1:0-4308 GCA_964623105.1 uncultured Akkermansia sp. | reverse complement strand
GGGCTCGACATTGGAATGTCGAGCTACGGGGGGCGGGTTCCGAAATTGGCGGCTCGACATTGGAATGTCGAGCTACGGGGGCGGTGGGTTCGGGCTCGACATTGGAATGTCGAGCTACGGGGGGATGGGGAGATTTTAGGACTATCGGGCGGTGGCTTTTTGCCAGTCTTCGAAGATGGGGAGGTCGGTGAGGGGGGATTTGATGCCGAGTTGGTACCAGAAGGTGCCGCCGGGGAAGTTGGAGCGGTCGGTGACGAAGAGGTCGTCGTCGCGGTCGGGGCGGATGAAGCTGGGTTCGGTGTCGTCGGGCTGGCGGCGGAGCTGGCAGACGAGGCGACAGCCGGGGGGGAGTTCGCCGCGTATGATGGGTTCGATGGTGATGCGGGAGCCGTCGGTCTGGATGCGTCCGGCGAGGCGGGGGAGGGATTCGACGAAGTCGCGATAGGGACCGTCGGCGCTGGCGCGGAGGGCGGTGTAGTAGGCGTCGAGGGTGGTGGCGAGGTCCCAGCCGCAGTGTTGGAAGAGGTCACGCCAGAGGGTGATGCCGTGGAGATTTTCGGCGAGGTCTTTGCGGCCGGCGGCGCGGAGGAGTTGGGCGGGGGCGGTGTCGCCGTGCTGGCGGACGAGGACGTCCACGAAGAGTTCGCCGAGGGGATAGGCGAGGTTGGCGTCGTGGCGGAGGGACCAGGCGGAGTTGTCCACGAGGTCATCCCATTCGGCGGCTTTGCGGCGATGGGCGGCGGCGGCGAGGCGGCGGAGTTTGTGGAGGGCGTCGGGGGGGCGGAAGAAGCGGTGCTCGACGTAGCTGGCGAGGCCTTCGTGAAACCAGCGGGTGGAGTTGAATTTCTCGGACATGCGGCTGTTGCTGAGGGCGTCGATGTAAACGTGGGTGGTTTCGTGGCCGAGGATGGCGTCGAGTTCGTCGGAGTCGGGGCTGATGGTGAGGTTCATGTTGACGCGTTTCCAGTTGGCGGTGCCGCCGAGTCCGTGGCGGAGGGGGCTGTGGAGGTCGGCGATGATTTCGCCCGGAGGTTCAGTGCCGAGGAAGCTGCGGACTTGCGCGTGGATGCCCTCGGCGCGGCGGGCGAGGGCGAGGGCGCGGTCGGCGAAGTTGCCGGGGTAGAGGAAGGTGTAGCCGCCGGAGTGGGCGCGGGAAACTTCCCACGAGGGGAATTCGACGCGGGGCGCTTCGGGGTCGTGGTCGGGGACGTGTTCGCGCGCGACCCAGCCGATGAGACCGATCCAGACTGCGACCATGGCAATGGTGCCGAGGGTGAGGAGGGCGCCGCGGAACGGAAGGCGTTCGAGGCGGGTGGCGAGGCGGGAGGTGTTGTCGCCCTGAAGCCGGAAGAGGCCGAGGGAGAAGGCGGAGCAGGTGATGGCGACGCCGAGCATGGCGGCGAGGCGGGGCCAGGGGGTGAGGACGTCCTGACCGAAGAAGTTGTAGCGGGTGAGGGAGAAAAGGTTGAGGAGATCAATCCATGGCAGTTGCTGATGTTCGAGGATCAAGTACGCGATGACGAGGAGGGCGAGGGCGAAGAAGGCGAAGCGGCGGAGGAAGCCTAGTGCGAGGCCGAGTGTGAGCGTGACGCAGGCGGCAAACCATTCGATGGCGAAGGTCTGGCCGGCCATGAACCAGTGGAAGCCGTGGTCGAGCGAGTCGCGGGAGAGGGCGTGGAGAACGAGGACCCAGAGGTTGCCGGTCAGGGGTAGCAGGCCGGCGACGAGGGTTCCGGCGGCAAGTTTGGCGGTGAAGATCTGGGAGCGGCTGCAGGGAAGAGCGTCGAGGAATTCGAGGGTGCCTTCGTCCTTTTCGCGGACAAGGAGGCCGACGCCGAGGGCGAAGACGGCGAGGAATCCAGGCAGGTCGGGTTCGGAATCCTTGGTGGAGGCGTTGACGAGATGGGCGAGGCTCTTCATGTCGAGGAAGTCGCCGAAGGCGGCGCTCAGGACGTTGAGGCTGCCGAGCACGATGAGGAGGAAAGCGAACGGAAGGAGCGCGCGGAGTTCCTTGCGAAGGAGGGCTTTCATGGGTGGGGGAAAATCAACGCTCAACGTTCAACATTCAGAGTTCAAGGTTTGAAGGTCACAGTTCGGGGGCGAGGGTGAGGCGATGCCAGCCGGAGGTGATGTCGCAGCCGAGTTCGGGGACGAAGGTGGCGATGCCGATGAGGAGGCGGCCGCCGCGGGGGAAGGTCTCAGGAAGTTCGTGTTGACCTGTGGCGGCGGGAGGTTCGCGATGCAATTCGTCTTTGAGGTCGTTTTCTTGGATGGCCTCGTTGAGAGGAGGGAGTTGGAGGTAACGGAGGCGGTATTCGAGCGTGTCGGCGGCGGGTGCGGTGGCGGATTTGTCTGGGCGTGGTTGGCGTGTGGCGCGGGAGGAATCTTTCGGGGTGCGGAGTTCGAGGGGTGGGCGACCGGGGGCGAAGCTGGCCTGGTAACGGACGAGGACGGTTTGGGGTGTGGTGGCGACGAGGTTGAGTTCGAGCGTGGGCTGGGGGAGGCGGGCGAGTTGGTCGGCGAGGGCGGAGCGGGCGAGGGTGAGTTCACGGTGCCAGGCGGTGAGGAGTTGGGATTCGGTGAGGCCGGTGGTGCGGCGCAGAAGGAGGTCGGTGGGGTGACGGTCGCGCCAAAGTGCGCGCAGGTCGTGGGGCAGGGGCGGGCCGAGGACGGAGCGGAGGAAGTCGCGGCAGGCGTCGGGTCCGCGTTCGCGGGCAAGGGTGCGGAGGCCGGACCAGGCCATGCCGATGGCGATGCCTTCACCGACGCGTTCGCGATGGGTGAACCAGTGGTGGAGCGTGTCGGCGGTGGGAGCGCTTTGACCGAAGCCGACGAGGGCGCGCAGGGCGAGGTTGGTGTTGGCGGTGAGGGGTTCGGCGGGGTGGGCGCGGTGACGCCAGTATTCGCCGAAACCGTCGAGGACCCAGCGGCGCGGTTCGCGGGCGGCGCGGCCGTGGAGGCGATGGTTGAGGACTTCGGGGGCGAGCCAGGCGAGGAAGCGATGGCGGTCGAAGTCGGGGGCGTCGTAGTTGAGGCGGACCAGGAAGCCTTCGGCGTTGGAGAGTTGGCCGCGTTCGAATTTGTTGGCGTCGAGATCGCTGCGGGGCGTGAGCATGACGGTGGGGAGGTCGGCGAGGGCGAGGTAGTCGCGGAGTTCGGCCATTTCGGCGGCGAGGAATTCGGCGAGGGGGCGGGCTTTGGCGGGGGAGCCGGCAACCTTGACGGTGGCGCCGCGGACGGTGTGTTCGGTGGCGTCGGGGAGGCGGTAGGGCTGGCGTTTGACGTTCGACGAGACGGTGGAGGAGGCAGCGGCGGCAGTGGCGAGCACGACGGAGATGAAGACCTTTTCGCGCTGGGACATTTTCTCGGCGAGGAGGGTGGAGACGTTGCCTTCGCGGACGAGGGCGAGGGCGAAGCTGGTGGCGGCAAGGGCGGCGGCGGTGAGGAGGGTTTCGGTGAGGGCGCGGGCGGGGAGGGTTTCGCGTTCGAAGGCGAAGCGGTCGCCGATGAGTTTGAAGGGGCCGAAGGCGGAGATGTCCCAGGCGGTGCGGGAGTCCACGGCGAAGGCGGTGAGGGCGAGGAGGATGAGCAGGGGCCAGCGGTAGCGGCCGAGGAGGCCGGTGGTGAAGAAGAAGGTGAACCAGAAGCAGGCATGGGCGGCGGCGCTGGCGGCGAGGTTGATTGCAAATTGCGGGGAGATGGCTTCGTGACGTCGGCCGGCGAGGGCGGCGAGCGCGAGGGTGGCGAGGACCATCGCGAGGAGGGCGCCGAGGCCAAAGCCGAATTTCACGAGGACCATGTGGAGGCGGGTGACGGGAAGGGCTTCGAGGAACAGTTGGGTGCGGGCGCGGTATTCGGCGACGACGAGGTGGCTGCAGAGGATGGCGGCGACGAGGGGGACGCCGAGCATGAGGAAGAGGCGCACGGGCTCGAAGACGCTGGCGACCTGGGATGCCTTGGTGAGCCAGATGACGATGCCGATCATGGCCAGGAAGCAGAGTCCCGCGAGCAGGAGGAAGGGGAGCCAGTGTTGGCGGAGTTCCTTGCGGAGGAGGGTGAGGGTGGGGCGGAGCATGGGCGGCGAGCGGATCAGAGGACGGGGCGCGGGCCGGCGACGAAGCTCAGGAAAACGTCTTCGAGGGAAAGGGGCTCGGGGGTGAGGCCGGGGGTGAACTGAGTGGTGGTCCAAAGGGTGGCGGGGGCGCGAAGGACGAGATTGGTTTCGGAGGCGGTGGATTCGTCGCGAAGGAGTTCGAAGCCGGGGGGCGGAGTGAAGGGGAGGCGCGGGGGAACGGGGTTGGGTATGGG
>CAZUUP010000531.1:0-4320 GCA_964623105.1 uncultured Akkermansia sp. | reverse complement strand
ATGGTGCCGACGATGCCGCGGCGGAAGGAATCGACGAGGGCGATGCCGCCGGTGCCTTCAAAGACGCGGGCGCGACCGCCGGTGGCGTCGCGGAGTTCGCTGAGCTTGGGGCCGATGGGGGTGGCTTCGGGTTTGAATTGCACGCGGTCGGGTCCGAACTCGGTGAGGAGGCGGGCTTGCATGGCGATGGGCATGGGTTTGCCGACGTAGCCGCTGGCGTCCTGGACAATGACGGGGATGCGGATGGCTTCGATGATGCGCCGGTAGTAGGCGAGGAGTTCGCTTTCACCGATGCCGACGGATACGGGGGGAATGGCCATGACGGCGTGGGCACCGGCGGTTTCGGCGTGGCGGGCGTAGCGCTCGGCGACCTTGCTGGATTCGGCACCGACGCTGATGACAACGACGCCGCGGGCGCGGCCGAATTCGCAGGCGCGGGCGGCGAGTTGCTCGCGTTCTTCGCTGGAGAGGCGGAGGGTTTCGGAGACCATGGCCATGACGATGCCGTGGGCGCCGCAGTCGTAGAGCCAGTCGATTTCGCGCCGGAGGGTGGGGAAGTCGATTGTCTCGTCGGGATGGTAGGGGGTTTGGAAAACGGGGAGGACGCCGTGGAGTGGGTGGTGGGTTTGGCTCATGATTGTGGCGGAGGGTTTAGCATGATGGGGGCGGGGAGCGGAGGAAAAAAAGAGGGAGGGATGGAGAGAGGGAGGGATGGGGAGAGATTTCGCCCACCCCAAGTTCGGGCCTTGAATCCCAGAACTATTCCGCGGGAGGAGCGCCGAGCATTGGTCGGCACGATAGAGGCGACGCACCGTCTGGCCGAGCAATGCTTGGCGCTCCGGTTCATGGGGAGGGAGGGAGATTGGGAGAGGGGGGAAATTTCTCGAAATTGGCGGGGGCGGTCCGTAGTTTGCCGCGGATGCCGAAGTATTCGGGCGTTTATCTCAATTCCATCGGTTATGAACTGGCTCCGGTGGTGGTGTCGTCGGCGGAGCTGGAGGAGCGGCTGGCGCCGCTGTATGCGCGGTTGCGGGTGCAGCCGGGGCAACTGGAGGCGTTGACGGGGATCGAGGAGCGGCGGTGGTGGGAGGCGGGCACGCCGTTGTCGCGCGGGGCGACGGCGGCGGCGCGGCGGGCGTTGGCGGCGGCGGGGGTGCCGGCGCGGGAGATTGGGGCGTTGATTTATGCGGGGGTTTGCCGGGAACAGTTCGAGCCGGCGACGGCGTGCCGGGTGGCGGACGGGATCGGGGTCGCGGGGCGGACGGCGGTGTATGACTTGAGCAACGCGTGTCTGGCGGTGATGAACGGGGTGCTGGACATCGCGAATCGGATTCAGCTGGGGCAGATTCGGGCGGGGATGGTGGTGTCGTGTGAATCGGCGCGGGAGATCAATGAGGTGATGATCGAGCGGATGCTGGGGGCGTCGTCGATGGAGCAGTTCACGCTCGGGCTGGCGACGTTGACGGGCGGGTCGGGGGCGGTGGCGCTGGTGCTGACGGACGGATCGTTTGCGGGTCCGCGGGGGCACCGGCTGGTGGGAGGGGTGACTTGTACGGCACCGCAGCATCACGGGTTGTGCCGGTGGGGGCTGGCACCGCTGGAGGGACGGGGGGTGGAGCAGTTCATGGCGACGGATTCGGTGGCGGTGATGAAACACGGGGTGGAGCTGGGGCGGCGGACGTGGGAGGAGTTTCTGGGCGAGGTGGGCTGGACGACGGAGCAGGTGGACCGGGTGTGTTGTCATCAGGTGGGCTCGGCGCATCAGCGGCAGATTCTCGAGGTGCTGGGGATTTCGGCGGCGAAGGATTTCTCGACGTTTCCGCATCTGGGGAACATCGGGACGGTGTCGCTGCCGATCACGGCGGCGATTGCGGAGGAGCGGGGTTTGCTGAAGGCGGGGCAGCGGGTGGCGTTTCTGGGGATTGGGAGCGGGCTGAATTGCCTGATGCTGGGATGGGAATGGTGAACTTTCGACACGAGCTGTATCCGTTTGTGGGTTCGTATCTGAACCTGAATGGCAATGCGTTGCATTATCTGGATGAGGGCGCGGGCGAGCCGGTGGTGATGGTGCATGGGAATCCGACGTGGTCGTTTTATTACCGGACGTTGATCACGGCGTTGCGGGACCGGTATCGGGTGGTGGTCCCGGATCACATCGGTTGCGGGCTCTCGGACAAGCCGGATGACGCGCGGTATTCGTACAAGTTGGCGAGCCGGGTGGCGGACCTGGAGGCGCTGCTGAAGCATTTGGGAGTGAACCGGAACATCACGCTGGTGCTGCATGATTGGGGCGGGATGATCGGAATGGCGTACGCGGTGAAGCATCCGGGGCAGATCCGGCGGTTGGTGTTGTTGAACACGGGGGCGTTTCATCTGCCGAAGAGCAAGCCGCTGCCGCCGAGCATTGGTTTTTGCCGGGACTCGCAGTTGGGGGCGCTGCTGGTGCGGGGGGCGAACATCTTCAGCCGGGCGGCGGTGCGTTGGTGTTGCACGCGGCGGCCGATGTCGCGGGAGGTGCGGGAGGGTTATTTGCGGCCGTATGACTCGTGGCGGAACCGCGTGGCGGTGCTGCGGTTTGTGCAGGACATTCCGCTGCGTCCGGGCGATCCGAGTTATGAACTGGTGAGTGCCACGGAGCGGGGGCTGGAGCAGTTCCGGGGGACGCCGACGTTGATCTGCTGGGGGGACCGGGATTTTGTGTTTGACCAGCATTTCCTGGCGGAGTGGCAGCGGAGGTTGCCGCAGGCGGAGGTGCATCGGTTTGCGGATGCGGGGCATTATGTGCTGGAGGATGCGGGGGAGGAGATCGTCCCGTTGGTGAAGGGATTTCTGGAGCGACATCCGGTGGTGGCGTGAGTTCCGGCATGGATGCGGCCAACATAGCTTCGCATCTGCCGGCGATGGCGCGGCGTCAACCGCACCGGGCGGCGGTGGTGTTTCCGGCGGGGCGAGATCGCGCGGGGCGTGTGGCATATACGCAGTACACGTTTGCGCAACTGGACCGGGAGAGCGATGTGCTGGCGCGGGGGATGTTGCGGGTGGGGCTGGGGCCGGGGGTGCGGACGGTGTTGATGGTGAAGCCGAGCCTGGATTTTTTTGCGCTGACGTTTGCATTGTTCAAGGCGCGGGCGGTGCCGGTGTTGATTGATCCGGGCATCGGGATGAAGAATTTCGGGCGGTGTGTGAACGAGGCGGAGCCGGGAGGGTTCATCGGGATTCCGCTGGCGCAGGGGGCGCGGCTGGCGCTGGGGTGGGGGCGGCGGACGTTGAAGACGCTGGTGACGGTGGGGGCGAAGTGCTGGGGCGGGATGAGTTTGGGGGAGTTGCGGGCGGCGGGGGGGGTGGCGGGGGATTTGGAGCTGCCGCGGACGGCTCCGGAGGATGTGGCGGCGATCCTGTTCACGAGCGGGAGCACGGGTCCGCCGAAGGGGGTGGTGTACACGCACGGGATTTTCAGCGCGCAGGTGGAGAAGTTGCGGCAGTTGTATGGGATCGAGCCGGGGGAGATTGATCTGCCGACGTTTCCTTTGTTCGCGTTGTTTGGTCCGGCGCTGGGGATGACGGCGGTGATTCCGGACATGGATTTCACGCGGCCGGCGGCGGTTGATCCGGTGAAGATCTTGGAGGCGGTGGAGAATTTTGGGGTCACGAACATGTTCGGTTCACCGGCGTTGATCAACCGGTTGGGGCGTTACGGGGAGGAGCGGGGAGCACGGCTGGGGTCGTTGCGGCGGGTGATTTCGGCGGGGGCACCGGTGGCGGCAGGGGTGCTGGAGCGGTTTGTGCGGATGCTGCCGGCGGGGGCGGAGGTGTTCACGCCATACGGGGCGACGGAGGCGTTGCCGGTGAGTTCGATTGGGAGCGCGGAAATTCTGGGTGAAACGCGGCAGCGGACGGCGGTGGGGGCAGGGGTTTGCGTGGGGCGGCCGGTGCCGGGGATCACGCTGCGGATCATCCGGATTGTGGACGAGCCAATTGCGGCGTGGAGTGAATCATTGGTGTTGCCAGCGGGGGAGATTGGGGAGATTGCGGTGCGCGGGGAGAATGTGACGCGGGAATATTTCGGGCGTCCGGATCACACTTCGCGGGCGAAGATTCCGGATGCGGCGGCGGGCGGGTTTTATCATCGGATGGGGGATGTGGGTTATGTGGACGAGACGGGGCGGGTGTGGTTTTGCGGACGCAAGGCGCATCGGGTGGTGACGGCGCGGGGGACGTTATTCACGATTCCATGCGAGGGGATTTTCAACACGCATCCAGCGGTGTTCCGGGGGGCGTTGGTGGGGGTGCGGCGCGGGGGGGAGATGGAGCCGGTGATTT
>CAZUUP010000530.1:0-4322 GCA_964623105.1 uncultured Akkermansia sp. | reverse complement strand
CAGGCGACGCACCGTCTGGCCGAGCAATGCTCGGCGCTCCGGTTCAGGGGGAGGGACGGGGAGAGGGGCGACAGTCGCCAGCAACGCTGCATAATTCATGCAAACGCTCTAGCGCCTTGCGACTCGCTTGCCGCTTTTGACCCGGCGCTTCGCGGCGGCGGCAGACAGCGAAGTTGCAGCCTCTCGTTGTGCTGCCCGCCCTTCAGCTCGGCGCCTGCATTCGTTGCGCGGCCCCATACGCCGCCACTCTTCCCGGAGGCAGAAGTTCGCGAGATTTCAACTGCAAGCTTGCGAAGGCTACCCCATGCTCCGGTCATATTACTTATGGAAATCAAAGGCAAAGCCGCCGTGGTTACCGGTGCGAGTCGTGGTGTCGGCAGGGCCACAGCCCTGCTCCTGGCGCGGGGCGGATGCGACGTGGCGGTCAACTACAGCCGGTCGCGAATCGAGGCCGAGGCGGTTGCTGCCGAGGCGCGTGCGCTGGGAGTGCGTGCGATCGCGGTCGCTGGTGACGTGGCCAGGGACTCCGACTGCCGCGCCCTCGTGGCGGCGGCGGTGCGGGAATTCGGCCGGCTCGACATCCTCGTGAACAACGCCGGCACCACCCGCTTTATCCCGCATGGCCGGCTGGAGGACGTCACCGACGCGGACTGGGAGAACATCCTGGGCGTGAACGTAAAGGGCGTCTTCCAATGCACCCGTGCCGCCCGCCCCCACCTCGAAGCCACCGGGCAGGGTGCGATCGTCAACGTTGCCAGCGTCGCAGGCATCGCGGGTACCGGCAGCTCGATTCCCTACTGCGCCTCGAAGGCGGCCGTCATCAACCTCACAGTCTCCCTCGCCCGCGTACTTGGGCCCAAGGTGCGGGTCAATGCCGTGGCTCCCGGCTTTATTGCCGGGGAATGGCTGCAGCGGGGACTTGGCGATGGCTATGAAGAGGCAAAGGCCGCGCGGGAACGCGTGGCGGTGCTGGGGAAGGTCTGCCGCCCGGAGGACATCGCCGCCGCCATTCTGGGCTTCATCACCGGCTCCGATCTCGTCACCGGGCAAACACTAGTTGTGGATGGCGGAACCTTGATTGGACCCAAGGCCGACGGAATCGGCCTGCGGTAAGCGGCAAACTCCGAAATCGCTTCCCGAAGCGAGTTTCGGCAGGAGCGTTCAACGCCGTTTTCACCCGGAGTCGCGTCTGCGTTCCAAACCAAGGACGAGTGCGCAAGAGGGAGGCCGAGGCCTGTGGGCGGACGGCATGAACTCGTGCGAAGACCGCTGCTGGAAATTATGCCCAGCCTCGCGCCGGCTTTCCCCTCATCCCACGGCTGCACCCCATCAAGTTTCCGTCGTGGCCGTCACGCGCCGCAGATAAATCAGCAGGCCGAGCATCACGAACAGATTCCCGACCTGCGACGCCGCGTGCCACCGGCTGAAGCGCGCGGTTGCAAATTCCCGCTGCTCCGGTGTGCTGAGTTGAGCGTACTTGGTGGTGTGGAGATTTTTCATGTACGGGACGAGCCAGTATCCGCTTGCGAGGCTGGCGCCCAGCAACAGCACCACCAGCCAGCCGAGACGCCGTTCCGGGGTGCGACCGGTGTGCAGCTTGTCCGGCCGGTTGGCCTGCAACCGGCCCACGATCAACAAGGCCAGTGCGATGAAGCCGCACACCTGCTGGCACCGGAAAAAACGCTCGATGACCAATTGCGCCACCGCACCCGAGTAATAGGGATAAGCCTCCTGAAACAGCGCCTTCGAAGCCGGCGAAAAAAAGGCGGGGCCGACGGAGAACGTGAAGAAGATGGCCGAGCCGAACCAGACGGCGGCGTTCGCAATGGTGAGGAAGCGCAACCAAGATTTCACGATGCTTGAGGGTATGACTTGCCTGCTACCGTGCCAAGCACCGATTCCGCCGCGCTGCGATTTAACTCTGCCGGACGCAACGTCCCTGGTTGAAGATGCGCCGCCGTTACCTGCGGGCGGCAACGCCCGGGCGCGCCTTCGGAGTGCGGGGGATTCCTTGCGCGGAAATCGGGGCGTTTACAGATCGAGCGGCCCGGTGATCTTGTCGCCGTCCATGGTGTAGATGCCGACCAGATAACCGTTCTCGCGGACTTCGCCAACATGGAGGCGCCCGTACATGGTCACCGCCTGATCCATGATCGGTTTCACGCCCTTGCCGGTCATCTTGACGCTCACCCACTCGTTGATCTTGGGGACTGCGCCGTAGCAGCACATGGACTGGTCCCGCATGATGAGCAGTTCGGTGATGAGGCCGTTCTCGACCTTGAGTGGCAGCATGAAGCCTTTGAGCGCGACAAACTTTTTGTCGAGCGCTTGAACCGCGGCCGGGATCTGGTCGGCGGGCTTGGGCGCGTTGGCGACCACCGTTTTGTTCGTGACCGACGGGGATTCGTCCGGCACGTCGAAGTTGAAGGACGAAAGCTTCTCAAAACCGACCGTGAGGTAGTCACCGGGCTTGTCGTTCCCCTTGGCGGCGACTGCTCCGGGGGGCGCGGGGACAGTGGCGGTCGTGGCAGCCGGCGATGGGACAGGGACGGGCGCTGGCGTGGCGGCAGGCGGGGCCGTCGGAGCCGGGTTCGGGGTTGCTGTTGGAGCGGTCGCGACGGGGGTGGCGGGCGGCGGGGGCGGGACGGGGGCCGATGGGCTCGCCGGGGCCCCGGGGGCCGTCGCCACGGGGGCGGCCGGTGGCTGGGCCGGGGTTTGCGCGGCGACTTGGGGAGCGGCAGGAGCGACCGGGGCGGAGATGGCTTCGCCGCGAATCTCGGGTTGGGGCGCGGACGCGGTGTCCGCCTGTTTCTGGCAACCCGCCAGCAAGCCGGCGGCAATGCAAGAAGCGGCTACAGCGAAGAGTGATCTGGCGTTGACGATCGTTTTCATAGGCAATCCGAGCGTGCTTGCGTCCGGCCAGGTTCGGCGGCGGACAGGCCCGCCGCGCAGTGTCGGTCGGCGCGATGTACTGCCAGTCAATCTTCAATGTTTGTCCGGAAAGTCAAAGTTCACGGTGTCGTAACTCTTGCCGCGGACCGGCAGTTTCCGGATGGAACCCTTGAAGCTTTTGGCCGTCTTGAGCCAGTCCGCTTGAGCTTCGAATTGCGCGCTGTCGCCGACCTTCTCGCCGGTGGCGGGATTGGCGACCGCCTTGAAGAGCAGCGGCTGGGGCTGGCCTGCCACTTCGGCGGCCACTTCGAAGGATTCGACGGGCAGCCGCACGAAGCCGTCCAGATGCGGCCCGAGAATGTAAGCGGTGAGCTTGCCGGCGGCGGCATCGAGGACGAACTCGACGCTGGCGATGTCGTGATCAAGGGCGACCACGGTGCCGCCGTGCGGGGCTTCGTGGTGATGGTGGTGGCCGGTGGATTTTTCCGCCTTTTCACCGCAGCCGGTCCAGAGGGTGAGTGCGAGGACGTTGAGGAGGAGGACGATTTTTTTCATAATGAATCAGGACTAGGACTGCGGAACCAGGTTTTCGGCAACATCGGTACGATAGGCCTTCAGGGCGGGCACCACGCCCGCCAGGGCGCCCAGGAGAATGATCGCCAGGGGGGCGCGCCACATCACCGGATGCCACGCGAATGGATCGAGCACCACGCCGGTTTGACTTTGCATGATGGCGGCCACGGTGTGCAAGACCAGCCCATAAACGACGAAGCCGGCCAGGACGCCGAGGGCCGAGATGGCGGCGGCCTCGAGGATGATGGCGCCAAAGATGGTCGCGCGATGGGCGCCAAGCGCGCGCAGGATGGCGATTTCCCGCCGACGCTCGTTCATCGAGTTGTAAATGCTCGCGAGGATGGAGCTGGTGGCAACCAGGGCGACCAGGTAGGCGACCAGGGCCAGGACACGGTCAAACCAGCCGATCTTGTCGAAGAGCTGGGTCATCACAGTCCCGACCGGCCAGGCAAAGGTCAGGCGGCTGCCCTGTTTGTTGTACATGAGGTCCATGCGGAAACCGGCGGCGGCGGCGCCGGCCTTGAGTTTGACCAGCACGCCGCTGACGTCGGCCGCGGTGCGGGGGTCGTGTCCGCTCATTTTTTGCAGGCCCTCGAGGGGAATCCAGATGACCCGGTCGGCGGGCGTGTTGGAGGGTTGGAGGACGCCGACGACGACGTAGGTTTCGGCGTGTTCCTTCTCCTCGTTGTAAGTGAGGCCGTGGTACGGATGGAATTTGGAGCCGGGTTTCAGCCCGAGTTTCTGGGCCGCGAAGCTCCCGACGACGGCCTCGCGCAGGGCGGGATCGAAGGCCCGCCCGGAGCGGAAGGCGTATTTCTGACCGGGCCGGTATTCCACGGCGGTGAAGAGTTCGGGCA
>CAZUUP010000529.1:0-4323 GCA_964623105.1 uncultured Akkermansia sp. | reverse complement strand
GCGCGGGCTTCGGCAGCGAGGGCGGTGCTGAGGTAGCGTTCGCCGGTGGAGCAAGCGATGGTGACGATCATTTTGCCGCGGTTTTCGGGGCGTTTGGCAACTTCGATGGCGGCGCAGACGTTGGCGCCGGTGGAGATGCCGACGAGGAGCCCCTCTTCCTTGGCGAGGCGGCGGGCCATGGCGAAGGCGTCGTCGTTGGTGACCTGGACGCACTCAACGATCTGGGGCTGGCCGGCGGAGTTTTTGAGGTGGAGATTTTTAGGGACGAAGCCGGCGCCGGTGCCCTGGATTTTGTGAGGGCCGGGTTTGACGGGTTGGCCGGCAAGGGTCTGGGAGATGACGGGGGAGTCCTTGGGTTCGACGGCGATGGCCTGGAAGGACGGGCGGCGGGGTTTGATGACCTCGGTGCAGCCGGTGATGGTGCCGCCGGTGCCGACGGCGGCGACGAGGATGTCAACCTTGCCGTCGGTGTCCTTCCAGATTTCCTCGGCGGTGGTCTGGCGGTGGATTTCCGGGTTGGCGGGGTTTTCGAATTGCTGGGGGATCCAGGCGTTGGGGGTTTCCTTGGCGAGGGCTTCGGCGCGGGCGATGGCGCCCTTCATGCCCTCGGTGCCCGGGGTGAGGACAAGCTTTGCGCCGAGCATGGCGAGGAGGGTGCGGCGTTCAAGGGACATGGTCTCGGGCATGGTGAGGATGACCTTGTAGCCCTTGGCGGCGGCGACGAAGGCGAGGGCGATGCCGGTGTTGCCGCTGGTGGGTTCGATGATGACGGTGTCCTTCTTGAGGATGCCGCGGCGTTCGGCGTCATCGATCATGGCCATGCCGATACGGTCTTTGACGCTGCCGAGCGGGTTGAAGAACTCGCATTTGAGGAGGATGGTGGCGTCCACGCCGGCGGTGACGCGGTTCAAACGCACGAGGGGTGTGTGTCCGACGGTCTCGACGATGTTGTTGTAAATTCGGCCCATAGGTTTTTGTGAGGTGTAGGATTGTGCCCGAAATCCGGGTTGGTTGTGGAAGAGGATAGTGGGGAAATGCGTGGGGGCGGCAAGTTTTTTGTCCGATTTCAGAGGAAAGCGGGCGGCGGGAACGAGGGTGGGGGTCGGCGCAAGAAACTTGAAGGGGCGCAGAGAGGGGGCGGACGTTGGAAGGCGTCCGGGATTCTGCGCGTGGCGGTGTTGTGCTCGCCGCTGCGTTATGCGAGGGCGGGCGAACGAGGTGGCGGGAGGAGGAGAGTGAAGCTGCGGAATTCCTGGGGCTGCGTTGCCGAAGGGGATTTCCGGACGGGAGATCCTCAGCGAAGCGTGATGACGTCGCCGGCTTCGAGGAGGGGGTCGATGTTGCCGGAGAGGAGGCGTTGGGGGGAAACGGGGATGTCCTTGCCGCCGCGGGTGACGGTGATGGAGAAGATTTCGGGAGCGCCGACGTATTCGGCGGCGACGAGGGCTTTGACGAGGGAGAGTTCCTCGGTCCAGGGGACGGTCCGGTTTTTGACGGCGCCATTGATGGTGACGACGGGGGTTTCGGCGGTGGCTTGTTGGAGGCGCAGTTGGTTGAGCGCGGAGGCCTGGCCGGCGAAGAAGGCGGCGCGGGCGTCGGCCTCGGCTTTTTCGGTGGTGACGCAGCCGGTGGTGGCGGTGACGAGGAGGAGGGCGAGGAGGTAGATTTTCATTTTATCAGCAACTGGTGGGAACTTCCTGGAGGACTTCGACGCAGTGGGGCACGGCGCCGGCGACAAAGCCGAGGCATTCGACGGCACCGCGGGGTTTGCCGGGGAGGCAGATGACGAGGGCGTGATCGACGACGGCGGCGAGGTTGCGGGAGAGGATGGCGTTTTTGGTGATCTTCATCGATTCGCTGCGCATGATTTCACCGAAGCCAGGGAGTTCGCGGATGGCGATTTCGCGGACGGCTTCGGGGGTGACGTCGCGGAGGGCAACGCCGGTGCCGCCGGTGGTGAGGACGAGGTGACAGCCGTGGGCGATGAGTTCGCGAACGGCACGCTGGATGTCGCGTTTTTCGTCGGGAACCAGTTTTTCGTCGATCACCTTCCAGCCGTGGCTTTCGGCGGCCTGTTTGACGGCGGGGCCGCCGAGGTCGTCGTAGAGGCCCCGGGAGGCGCGGTCGGAGATGGTAATGACGCCGGCGGTTATTTGCATGGCGCGGAAATTGTGGCAGGAGCGGGGCGGGACGGAAAGAGCGGAGTGAGGCGGCCGGGGGGAGTTATCTGGCCCAGAGGACTTTGAACAGGAGGCCAAGGTAGGAGCCCTTGATGCGGCGATGGTAGCCGGGTTGGTGTTGTTCGAGCATGCCGGCGAGTTCGCGGAGGTTGTAGTAAGGGACGGTGAGTTGGGCGTGATGGGCCTGATGGTAGGCGAAGCCAAAGGGTGCGAAGAGGAAGCGTTCGAGGGCGTTGGTGTCAACGTCGATGGTGTCCTGCGGGGCTTGGGCGAGATTGGGAATGGGCGGTCCGGGGAAGAAGTAGTTGTAGCTATGTTCGAGGAAGGTGCGGGCGCGGTCCATGCCGAGGGCGATGAGGAAGATGGGCACGAACCAGAAGGGGAAATAGCCCCACCATTGCCAGTAAACGGCGAAGAAGGCGAGGACGGCGGATTGGACAACGGCGATGGGGGCGAGTTGGAGGAAGACGGAGCGGAGGTGGGAGGCGGTGCCGCCGGTTTCGGCACCGGGCATCGGGGTGGTTCCGTCGCCGAAAAGCTTGCGCTGGAATTTTACGAAGATGTCCACGAAGAGGCCGCTGAAAAGTTTCCAGAAGCGGGGCCAGCCGGGGTCGCATTTGAGGAGAGGGCGGTAGATGTAGCCGTCAATGTCGTCGGCGATGGATTGGGGTGACTTGTGATGCTCCATGTGGGCCTTGCGGTAGTTGAAGAGCGAGACGCCAACGAGGGAGGCGGTGAGGAGTCCGGCGGCCTCGTTGAGCCAGACGGGGTGGAAGAGGGTTTTGTGGGTGGCTTCGTGGGAGGCCATGACGAGGCGGTATTGCATGAGGCCGACGAGGAGGAAGGCGGGGAGGGCGACGAGGGGGAGGGGTTGGGTCTTGAGCAGCCAGAGGGCGAGGGCGATGAGGGAGAAGGTGGCGGCAAGATGGAGCACGGAATGGAGGTTGGTGCGCCGCTGGCGGAGTTCGCTGATTTTGTTGCGCAGTTCGAGTTGAGTCATAGGGCGGCGGGAGGCACCCGTGGGTGACGCTCCCAGTGGGAAGAGAAAACCGGGGGGCGGGGTTGTCAAACGATTTGTCGGGGAAGGGGAGAAGGAGGGACCGGGGGATGGGGGGAGCGCGAGATGAGGGGGAGGAGGGACGGGGAGAAAAAAAGACGCGCCGTGGGAGACGGCGCGTCGCGGGGAGATTTGGACCGGGATCAGGCGAAGAGTTCGGAGACGGGCTTCGAGCCTTCCTTGACGAGTTTCATGGGGCGACCCGAGGGAGTGGTGAGTTCCTTGGTGTGATCGATGCCGAGGGCGTAGCAGACGCTGGCGTGGAGGTCGGGGACCTGAACGGGGCGGTTGGCGGGTTCAACGCCGTCGGCGTCGGAGGAACCGATGACGCGTCCGCCCTTGATGCCGCCGCCGGCCATGATGCAGCTGAAGACCTTGGCGTGGTGGTCGCGACCGGCGTCCTTGTTGATTTTCGGAGTGCGACCGAACTCGGAGAGCATGAGGACGAGGGTTTTCTCGAGGCGGCCGGAGGCGGCGAGGTCCTCGATGAGGGAGGCGAGGGCGGAGTCCATGACGCCGCCGTGATTGCGCATGGCGGGGAAGATGTCGGTGTGGTTGTCGAAGCCACCGCGATTGACCTGAACGAAGCGCACGCCGGATTCAACGAGCTTGCGGGCGAGGAGTGCGCCGCGGCCGAATTCGGTGAGGCCGTAGCGGTCGAGGGTTTTCGGGTCTTCCTTGTCGAGGTCGAAGGAGGAGAGCGCGGGGCTCTTCATGAGCTTGACGGCGTCCTTGAGGGCGACCTCGGCTTCCTTGAGGTCGGCGGCGGCGAGTTTGCCGGAGGCGCGGGCGTTCATGCGGGCGAGGATTTCGAGGCGGCGATCGCCCTGAACCTGCTGGATGCCCTCGGGGAAGGTGAGATACGGGTCGCGTTCGCCGGGAAGGCCGATGTAGTAGGCTTCGCAGCGTTGCCCGAGGTAGCCGGCACGGGGAGCCATGCCGCCGATGCTGATGTAGGAGGGGAGGTCGCTGCTGATGCGGCGTTCGTTGACGATGAACGAGCCGAGGCCGGGATGAACGATGGCGGGGTTCTGGGGGAAGCTGGTCTGGAGTTCGTAGGTGGCGCGGCCGTGGTCGCCGTTGGTG
>CAZUUP010000528.1:0-4327 GCA_964623105.1 uncultured Akkermansia sp. | reverse complement strand
GCACATGATGGGCGAATGCATCTCGTTGCCGAAGAGGCCGGCGCTGCGCGTGTAAACCGAGATGGCCTCGCCGGTGAGCCAGTAGTTGGGCCGCCAGACCGCGCGCGGCTTCACGTCGGCGGGCAGCGGGTCGTAGAGCAACTCCTTGCCCACGGCCATCTGCGTCTGGTCCTCGGGGCAGATGAGCACCTTGAGCTTCGTCTGGCGCAGCACCTCGACGATGGCCTGCCGATGCGGCGCGTGGTCCTGCTCCTTCAAAGCCTCGTTGCGCGCGTGCTTCACCGGGTCCAGCGCGCGCTCCTTGTGGATGGTCCAGTAAGGCGTGAAGCGCAGACGCGGAATGCAGCAGAGAAACTGGCCGTCCTCCAAGCCGTTCGCCTTGAGAAAGGCTGTCGCCTTCGCGTCATCGCGCAAGTCGGTGGCGAACGCGCCGTCCGGCCCGAACTCCATCAACGGGCAGGTGCAGCCGCGCTGCTTCGCCAACTCCAACGACTTCGAGTCGCGGAAGTAGGCGAACTTCGCACCGCTCAACACCGCAACCGTCGCCGCGACACTCTTCTCCGAAGCGGGTGAAGTGGCCGTGGACCCTTGCAGCGACAGCGTGATGCCATAGACGCCGTAAGGCTTGCCCGTCTCCTTCGCCCAACGCGCCACATCATTCTGCGCCACGAGGGACGGCCCCGATCCGTGCAGCAGAAAGTCGCACTCGGCGAACGCGGCCTTGAGTGCCTCCGGCCCCTTCACGAGCCGCAGCATCGGAAACCGCGCCAGCAACATCGCCTCGACGCCATTGTCCACCTTGCTCGGCCACAAGCGGACTTCGACGCCGGGCAGATGCTTCTCTATGAGCGCCAGCACACCCGGCGTGTGCGCGATGTCGCCGATGTTGACCGTCTGCCACGACGAGCGGAGCAGCAGGCGGGGCGGACGCTTGTCAGCGGCGCGCACTGAAACGGCGAGGGCGGTGGCGAGGGTGGTGTGGAGGAAATGCCGGCGTGAGGTGTTCATGACCTGGTTTTCGTTTCGTGCTGCGGATTGGACGGTCTGGGGGATCGGGGAGTGATCGATTTGTTAACCCGAACAATTGCTACAGCATCCCCGCTTTAAGCAGCCATTGACGACACTTCTCCGGCCAGGCTTTCACTTCCTTGTCCGAGCGCAGGCCATGGCCATGACCGCCGGTGGCGCAGCGGAAAAACTCGGTCGGGACCTTCGCCGTCTCGAGCGCCGCATGGTAGAGCCTGCTGCCGGCGATGTATGTCCGGTCGTCCTCGGCATGAACGATGAACGTCGGGGGTGTCGTGTCGGCGACGGGGAGGCCGGCGGAGATTTTGCCGGGCGGCTGCGAGAGGTAGGCGGGGTAAACCAGGACGACAAAGTCGGGCCGGAGCTTTCCTTCGTCCACGGCGTCCAGTCGGGGATAGGTGGCTTTGTCCGTGTTGGTGCTCAGCCGCGCGGCGAGATGCCCTCCGGCCGAAAAGCCCATGACCCCAATGCGGCCGGGGGAGATGTTCCAAGCGCCGGCGTTATGCCGGACAAGCCGGAGGGCGCGCTGGACATCGTGAAACGCCCCGTCCTGATTGCCCGGCACCCGGTATTTGAGGACGATGCCGGTGATCCCGATGGAATTGAGCCAGGCCGCGATTTCCGTGCCTTCCTTGTTGTAAGCCAGGATGCTGTAAGCGCCGCCGGGGCAAATGATGACGGCGGGGGTCGGATTGCTCGCGCCGGGAACTTTGAAGACAGCGATCGTGGGTTCATTGACATCGGTGATGCGGATCACCTTGTCGCCCCGCGAGGGCAATTCCCGTTCCGGTCCGGCACAGGCATGGCCCGGCATCTGACCCTTGGGCCACAGGGGCAAGGTCGTGGTCGCGCGCAAGGAGGCGGGTTCCCCGGCCCAGGTGGGAGTTCCCGGGGCGAGGCATAAAATTCCGGCAAGGATGGGGATAAGTGGGTTCGCTTTCATAGGCGGGCTGGAGCTTGGTTTTTGGGTGGTTCGGCTCGCATCGAGGTGCTGGCCGGAGTTACTTTCCATTGAGCTTTTCCTGTTCGACCGACTTCTTGATGGCGTCATTAAAGTTCTTCTGGAATTCCTCCGGACTCAGCGTGCGACTGGATGCTGACGGACCGGAATATTCGCCGCCTTCCCAGCGGAGGTTGCGGATTTCGCGCGATCCTTTCCATGCTCGGCCTTCGGCCTTCGCTTTCCGGCCGTCTTTGATGGTCGTGCCGCTTGGCGAAATGCTGAACTCGGTGACGGTCTGCCAGTTGGCGAGCGGCGTGGTGATTTTGGGATCTGTGGCGGCGAGGTCGCTGAGTTTCACGGCGACGGGCTGCCAGTCCTGGGAGGCCTTAAGGCTTTTGACGACCGTGTAGTCCACCGCGGGCTTGCCGGGAATCATGGCTCCCCACGCGTTGCAGTTGAAGGTGAGCACAAGCTGATTATCGGTCTCGCACTTGATTTCAAAGTTCAACGTCGCGCCGTCGGGACCGCGCCATTTTGGGTCCTTCAGCTTGCGGGTCGTGGCGGTCCACAAGGGCGGATGCGCCCAGTTCAGCCGATACCAGTCTTGCCAGCCACGCGCGCCGTCGTCGATCGACCGTTCCGGTCTGTCCGTGGGCTTCACCCGGGCCGCCTGCAACTGCGCGGGGCCGGCGGAGAGCACGCGCGAACTGATGGCGAAGGTGGCGCTGTTTCCGCGCCCGGCTGGCTGCGGTCCGCTGCGATAGGCTGCGGGAGTTTCATAGACCACGTTGGCGAAGGCAAATATCGGCTGCTCCATTGTCATCACCGGGCAGGTGGCGTTCCAGTGCTTGCCGGTCTGCACCGCCTTCGCATCGCGCCAGAAACGCGTTAGCGCGTGCGGGTCGATCGAGTAGTAAATGTCCACGCGCCGCACCGGCTGCGAGTCGTCGGGCGTGACGCTGACGCGCGGGAGTCCGTCGTTCGTTTTCAACTCCAGCGTTATCTTTGGCGTCTGCGGCATCTGAACAGCAGCGCCCTTTAAGTGCTGCTCGAACCAGAGGTATTCGGTGATGGCGTGCTCGTCGGTGTGGTGGTGGTTCAGGTGCGGGGAGATGCTGAAACGCACGCGGTCATCCGGCAGGTTGCGCCAGTTCCAGGCCATGTTGTCGATGTGCGCGTGAAAATCGTTGGTGGGCGAGAGCCACAGCACGGGACAGGTGATGCGCGGGAGGTAGGCGTTGTCGGAGACGCAGGCCAACTCGAGGGCGGTGCGCTTCGCCCGGCTGCCGCCGGGCACCACGGCTTCGTTCTCCACGAGGTCTCCAGAGCCGCCGCACGACGGGACCGCGGCGCGGATCCGGCGGTCGATTCCCGCGAGGTTGGTCGTCAGCTTGCCGCCCATGGAATGCCCGTGCGCCCCGATGCGGGCGGCGTCCACCTCCGGCTGCTGCTCCAGAAATGTGATTGCCCGACGGGCGGCCAATAGCACCAGAAACCAATTGCTGTTCCGCGGCGATTCGACGGCATCGAGCGTAAACTCGTCGGGCGTGAGCGGGCCCGCGAAATGGTTCGCCTTGTTGCGCTGCGGCGGATGTGTGGCGTCGAGCCGGCCCCAGTCGGTCTGCGGCCCGCTCCAAATCTCCGCACCGAGGCTCATCTTGTTGCCGCCCCAGTTGAGCGAGAGGCTGGCGTACCCGCGCTTCGCATACGTCACCACGCTGTTGAGCGAGGCGGACTGTCCGCCGCCGTGCATCTCCAGGATCGCGGGCAATTTCGTGGCACCTTTGGGAAATGCGTAAAACGCCGCGACCCGCGACGGCGCGCCTTTGAATACGCCGACTTGATAGCGCACGATGCGGCAGATGACGTCATCTTGCTCCCACTCCTTGAGTGCTTCGACCTCCAGCGGTGTCTTCCGGTCCAGTTCCGGGAAGCCCGCCCAGAGATGGTCCAGGGTTTGTGGGATGTCCTCAGCCCCGGCCGAGGAACTGGCTAATGACAGCCCGAGGCCGGTGGTGGCGAGGCCGAGGAAATGGCGGCGGTTCATGGTGAATGCGGAAGCCCCGAATTGTTCCGAATGGAGACATTGCTGCAACCGGCAGCCGGCGGAATGTCGCGGACCGGTCCGGCGAACAGATTATCGGCGACCACGATGCTGTCGCCGCCCGGAGCGAAGGTGATGGCGTGCGCGGCATTCGGACCGCTGGTGAAGACGTTGCCGCGTACGGTGACGTTGCCATACCGGCCGCCCGGCTCGTGTGTCGTGAAATACAGCTCGGCGTAGCGCTCGTAATCGCCCGTGACGAAACTGCGCCGGCCGCGGCGCGGGTCGCGTTCGCACTTGGTCGTGTTGTTCTC
>CAZUUP010000527.1:0-4329 GCA_964623105.1 uncultured Akkermansia sp. | reverse complement strand
AGGAAGGGTGGCTGAGTGGTTAAAGGCACCTGACTCGAAATCAGGAGTAGGGGCAACCCTACCGTGGGTTCGAATCCCACCCCTTCCGCCAATCAAAACCAGCCCTTCGGCTGCAAGGTGACAGCGAGGATTTCGTTTTCGTGGCGACTCTCAACGATCGCTTTTCTGCATGCCCGATTTGCGACCTTCCAACTTGTCCCCAAGGGTCCACCCGCACCCAAAATCGGCAATCCTCCGAGTTCACCGGCGCACGTAGCGGCTCGAAAAAGTTCTCAGCGGACGGCGGAAACATCTGGTTTTCTTCCGGGAGATCTTTTCAGCAGAAGCGCGAGGCGAAGCCAGCCTCGAGTTTCTGAGCGATGCCCAATCTTTCCCCACCCTCAGCGGCACTGGTCGGGACAGATCTGGACGCGGCAAAGCCGACTTGAGGGCGACGAACCAAAAAAGGCCCGCCAAGTTTCGCAAGCCGGTCTGCGACGGCAGTCGGGACAAACGGTTGGCAGCACCGAAAGGCGCCCTGCCGAGGCATACCCCGTGGAGGCGCGTTTGCGTTCCGCCTCAAGGCATCCGTGGGAGCAGCGCGGGGCCTTCCCGAATCCCTCTGCTCGGTGGTGCGGTGCCCGCCCAATCTGGCCGCTGAACCGGGTAGTCATAATTGGTTTGGGCGGGCCAGTGTTCCACGAGCGGCTGTGTCGGCCTCGGACACATCCGTGATTCCCCATCCACCCCCACGCCGCTTTGCGGATGTATGCAGGAGGGATCGAACTTTCCCGCGGGACGCCGAAAACCGACATGCCAAAGGCGCGTGCTCCCCGATGCAAGTGCATCGCTCGGGCTCAGGTCAGGCCAGTTTGACTTTCACGCGCTGGCCTTTGATCTGGGCGCGATTCAATTTGGTGACGATTGCGTTGGCGTGCTCGGCGGCAACATCAACAAAGACATGGCGGGCGCGAACGTCCACGAACCCCACCGCGCTGGCAGGCAGGCCCGTCTCGCCAAGGATCGCGCCGACAATGTCACCCGGCAGGATCCCCTTCTCTTCCCCGGCGTTGATGTAAAGGCGCGCCTGTTCCGGCGGAGTACTGCGACTGGGTTTGCGGAGGGCGCCGGGACGGAACTCTTCCGGCCGCCGTTTGGGAATGAAGGGAGTTTCGGTGCGAACCGGGCGCCGGAGGATCTTGTCCGCGTCCGATTTCTCGCGGGCCGGTGCCGAAGGTGTCGGTGTGGGAGCGGAAGGCGGCGCGCTGACCGCAGTGGGAGGAGGAGGATTTGTGCTGACCGTTTCGGCGACAGGAGCCGACGGCGGGGGCGCGACGGTGGGCGGAGCATCGGCACGAACCGGCGTGGGCGGGAGAGTGGCACCGGGCCGGGCCGGAGCACCCGAAGCGCCGGACGCAGGCGCGGGACGCTGGAACAGCGCAGGCTGACGGCTGGCTACCGGACGCGGCCGAGGCGGCATTGGCGCACGATCGGACCGGTTTGCCGGGAAGTCGGAACGGCGGTTGTCGCGGCCCGGCGGGGCCTCGGCCCGGTCGAAGCGGCCGCCGCGATCGTCGCGATACGAAGGACGTTCCTGACGTTCTGGGATTGCCTCCCGGGCGGGACGGACGGCGGCAGAGACCTCCCCCGCCTGAAGTTGATGGAGCAGGGCCGAGGCGATGTCGGTCGAGGTGAAACCTTCCTCCAGGAGGCGCTCGATGAAGTGGTCCTGCTTCTTGAACTCGCCCGCCTTGAGCGTCGCGCGAAGTTTCTCCAGAAAGACGTTGTTGCGGGCTTCCTCCACCTCTGCCGGAGTGGGAACTTTTGCGCGTTTGATTTTGACCTTGATGAAGCGTTCGATGTTGTAGATTTGGAAAACCTCGCGGCCGGCCGCGAACGTTATGGCCTTGCCATTGCGGCCGGCACGCCCGGTGCGGCCGATGCGGTGGACGTAGTCCTGCACGTCGTAGGGCAGATCGTAGTTGAAGACCACTTCCACGTCGTCCACATCGATGCCCCGGGCGGCGACGTCGGTGGCGACGAGAAATTCCAGGCCGGATTTGCGGAACTTGTTCATCACGCGGTCGCGCATGGCCTGGTTCATATCGCCGTGCAGCCGGTCCGCCGAGTAGCCTTGGGCGTTCAGATGATCGACGAGATCGTCCACCATGGCCTTGGTGTTGCAGAAAATGATGCCGAGTTTCAAATCGTGGATGTCGATCAGCCGGGTGAGAAGCTCGATCTTGAACCGACGATCCACCTCGTAATAGACCTGATCCACGGTGGGGACGGTGAGTTCCTTCTGTTCGATGCGGACGTTCTGCGGTTCGCGGGCGTATTTCTCGATGAGCTCGCGGATGGCACGCGGCATCGTGGCGGAGAAAAAGACGGTCTGCCGGGTGGCGGGAACCGCTTGAAGAATGAATTCAATGTCGTCCCGGAAACCCATGTCGAGCATCCGGTCGGCTTCATCGAGGATCACCATCTTGACCGCATCGAGGCGGATGGTGCCGCGGCGCATGTGATCCATGAGCCGGCCGGGGGTGCCGATGACAATCTGCGCTCCCTGCCGGAGTCCCTGATACTGGCGTTCGTAAGACTGGCCGCCGTAGATCGGCAGCGCGTGGATGCCTTTCTTGAAGAAAGCCAGCTTGTGTACTTCCTCGGAAACCTGGACGGCAAGTTCCCGCGTGGGGCACAAGATGAGAACTTGCGTGGCCCGATTTGCCGGGTCGGTCTTCTCGATGGCCGGAATCGCAAACGCCGCCGTCTTGCCGGATCCAGTCTGGGACTGGCCGACGACGTCCTTGCCCAGCATCAACACCGGGATGGCGTCGGCTTGGATGGGCGAGGCCTGCTCGAAGCCGAGTTTGGCAATGGCCTTTTGCAGTTCCGGAGAAATGCCCAGTTCGGAAAAAAGTTTAGGTGTCATGTAAATATCTGTGCGAGGCGCCAGCCTGTGGTCGGGAATCCCTGAATCCGTCGGGCGCTCGCGGCCCGGAGTCCGCGACGGCCCTGGCATCCGCAGCTTGCCGATTCCTCTTCGAACGCCCTGCGTGCCGGCCAAAAAAGCGTTGTGGGAAAAAAAACCGGGCTTGGCGTTCAGGGGATGAGCACCAAGCCCGGGGAATTTTCAGAATGGCACAACGTAGGTTTTAGGGGAGATCCGATGATGACTGTACCCATCACCACCGAAATTAACAGAGCACTCAAAGAACAATTTTTAGATATGCTCAAAAGCAACTTCTAAAACCGAGGCAGAACATGGGGCGAGTTGACCAAAACGTCAACGACTTTTTAAAACTTTTTTTGGACGCACAAAATTGGGGTGGAAAGGGCGTTTCAATGGATTGTGGTCGGAACACCCGAAGCAGCGGCCAAGGTGCCACGGATTGTGGACAACGGTGGGCAGAACCGTTGCTGCATGCCTAGCCGACAATCACCGACAATTGGCCATTACGGGGCGAAATGGTCAAAACCGGGGGCGGGCACCCGCCGGAGTCTTGCGCCGGGATTACGGGCGCCCAATTGCAATTGGCGATTCCAAGTCAAGCCCGCCTCCGCCGGGGAGATTCCACTGGCTGGGGCCCCCAACGAAACTTGAGCGCACAACCGCGAAGCGCCTGTCCCGCACGCCTTCAGCCCCTCTGACCTCACCCCCCCGGAGCCCGCACCACAGAGTCCGGTAACCGACCCCATCGGCATCATTACCGGATCCGCTACACCATCGATCCCACCCTCGGCACGAGCCCGGGCCAGGGCGGGGGTTGAAGAACTGTTTGGCAACAACAAACCCGCGCCCGCGGCGGCGGCAGCCTGCCTGAATGCCGCACCCGCTGACGCTTCCGCCCTTTCCCGCCGCCCCCCTGCCCGACTACTCCTTGAAATCCGTGTCCGGTTCTTTGAGGTCCAGTTCCTTGATCCAGATGTTCCGGTAACGGACGTCGTGCCCTTCGTTCTGCAACTTCAATCCCGCAGGCGTGTCCGTGATGCCCTTCCCGCCGTCATTCCCGCCATCAACCCCCGAGCGTGGGCCGCCCCATACCTGGCTGATCGGTTGGTTGGTGTGGACTTTGACGCCGTTGAAATACATCGACACCAGCGCCTTCTCGACCCGCTTGCCGTCGGCAAACCGCGCCGCCCGAAACGTGATGTCATACGAGTTCCATTTCCCAAGTCCCTTGTACAAATGATACGGCGATTCCGTTTCGTTGATCACTGCGCCCATCCCATGCTTGGTCTTGTCGCCGTCCATGATCTGAATCTCGTAGCGGTTCTGCAAATACACCCCGCTGTTGCCCCGCGGATTGTTCACCAGAAACTCCACGTGAAGCCGGAAATCCCGGTACG
>CAZUUP010000526.1:1386-4332 GCA_964623105.1 uncultured Akkermansia sp. | reverse complement strand
ACGCGTGGCGTTCGCGCCTCAAACAGGGAGTGCAGGGCGGGATGAGCCCTCCGCTGCTCGAACCCGGCCGGCTCACTCTTCCGGCCTTCCTCCAGCAGAACGGCTATCACACCGCGTGCATCGGCAAGTGGCACCTCGGCATGGACTGGGCCAAAAAGGACGGCAAGTCCGTCACCGAACTCGGCATCGAAAGCCCCGCTCAGGTCCATAACGTGGACTACTCCCAGCCCATTGCCAACGGCCCCAACGCCGTCGGCTTCGACTACTACTTCGGCATCAGCGCCTCCCTCGACATGATCCCCTACACCTTCATCGAGAACAACCGCGTCACCAAACTCCCGACCGTCGAAAAGGATTTCCCCATGTTCCTCGGCCGCGCCCAAGGCAAGTGCCGTCGCGGTCCCGCCGCCCCCGATTTCGAAGTCGAAGATGTCCTCCCCACCCTCACCACCAAAGCCATCGACTACGTCAAATCCCGCTCCGCTGACGCGCGGGCCGGCAAACCCTTCTTCCTCTATCTCCCCCTCGCCTCCCCCCACACCCCCATCGTTCCCGCCAAGGAATGGCAGGGCAAAAGCGGCCTCAATCACTACGCCGACTTCGTCATGCAGACCGACCACTCCATCGGCCAATTGCTGGACGAACTCGAAAAACAAGGACTCGCCGACAATACCCTCATCATCGTCACCAGCGACAACGGCTGCTCACCTCAGGCCGATTTCCCCGGCCTTCTCGCCAAAGGTCACAACCCCTCCCACCTCTTCCGCGGCCACAAAGCCGACATCTTCGACGGCGGTCACCGCATCCCGTTCCTGGTCCGCTGGCCCGCCCGCGTGAAGCCCGGCTCCACGTCCGACCAACTCCTCTGCCTCACCGACTTCATGGCCACCACCGCCGACATCCTCGGCGCCAAACTCCCCGCCAATGCCGCCGAGGACAGCGTCAGCTTCCTCCCCGCCCTCCTCGGCACCGCCGCGGCTCCCCTCCGCGAAGCCGTCGTCCACCACTCCATCAACGGCTCCTTCGCCATCCGCCAGGCCCGGTGGAAACTCGAACTCTGCCCCGATTCCGGCGGCTGGAGCGAACCCCGCCCCGGTGCCCCGAAGTCCGCCGACCTGCCCCCCGTCCAGCTCTACAATCTCGTCACCGACCCCGCCGAAACCACCAACCACCACGCCCAACACCCCGAAGTCATCACCCGCCTCACTCAACTCCTCGAGAAATACGTTTCGTCCGGCCGCAGCACCCCCGGCGAACCCCAACCAAACACCGTCCCCGTCCAAATCCTCAAATCCTCCCGACCTCGCGCCAAAAAATAGCCCCCCATGATTCTGTACTTCATGATTCTGTGGTCCCCTCCCCCCTCAATCCGCCCCTCAAATACTCCCGCACGCCAGTAACTCTCACCCCGAATCCTTGCCAAATCCCTCCGAACCCCCCAAAAACTCCGTCATGCGTCACGCACCCATCGATTCAAAACTCTTCGCCGCCAACCGCGACCGCCTCGCCCGACTCCTCCTCCCCAACTCCGTCGCCGCGGTAAATGCGAACGACATCCCCCCCACCAACGCCGACGGCTCCCTTCTCCCCGTCCCCAATTCCGACCTCTTCTACCTCTCCGGCATCGAACAGGAGGAAAGCATCCTTGTCCTGGCCCCGAACGCCCACGACGAAAAACTTCGCGAAATCCTTTTCCTCCGCGAACCCAACGAACTCCTCAAAATCTGGGAGGGGCACAAACACTCCAAGGAGGAAGCCCAGAAAATCTCCGGCATCAAAACCATCAAGTGGCTCTCCGAGTTTCCCGTCCTCTACCGCCAACTCCTCTGCGAGTCCGAGCACGTTTACCTTAACACCAACGAACACAAGCGCGCCGCCGACACCGTCGAGACCCGCGACCTTCGTTTCATCCGCCAGACCCAGGCGCAGTATCCGCTCCATCAATACCACCGCCTCGCCCGCCTCCTGCACCAACTGCGCGTCGTGAAATCTGAGCCGGAAATCGAACTCCTCAAACAATCCGTCGCCATCACCGAAAAGGGCTTCCGCCGCCTCCTCAAATTGGTCAAGCCCGGCATCAACGAAGTCGAAGTCGAGGCCGAACTCGCCTACGAATTCACCCGCCGCCGCGCACGCTTCGCCTACAACCCCATCATCGCCTCCGGTGTCAACGCCTGCACCCTGCACTACAACCAGAACGATCAACCCTGCAAAAACGGCGACCTCCTCCTCCTCGATGTCGCCGCCAGCTACGCCAACTACAACGCCGACCTCACCCGCACCATCCCCGTTAATGGCCGCTTCACCCGCCGCCAGAAACAGGTTTATCAAGCCGTCCTCCGCGTCCTCCGCGCCAGCATCGCCGGCGCCACCGTCGGCAAACTCCATCGCGATTGGCAGAAAGAATCGCAGATGATGATGAACGACGAACTTCTCTCGCTCGGCCTCCTCAAAAAGTCCGACATCAAAAAACAGACCGAGGAAACCCCCGCCTGCCGCAAATACTTCATGCACGGCCTCGGCCATCCCCTCGGCCTCGATGTCCACGACGTCGGATTCATCACCGAACCCTTCGCCCCCGGCTGGGTCATCACCGTCGAACCCGGCATCTACATTCCCGCTGAAGGCTTTGCCGTCCGCCTCGAGGACGACATCGTCATCACCGAGAACGGCCCGGTAAACCTCATGGCCTCCACCCCCATCGAACCCGATGAAATCGAAGCCCTGATGAACCGGTGAAGCGGGTTACAAATCGCGAATTCCAAACTCCGAATTTCAGATTGAACACCCTCGCCCCTCCCGCAACAGCCACCCGCCACCCCACCAATTACTAACCACTAACTGCTAATTACTCTCTCCATTCCCTTGCCCAAGATTCCCGTGCCAAAAACTCCCGCCATGGACCGCCGCCGCTTCCTCCGCACCGGCGCCACCGCCGCCGCCAGC
>CAZUUP010000526.1:0-1286 GCA_964623105.1 uncultured Akkermansia sp. | reverse complement strand
TCGCCTTCCCGTCCATCATCACCCGCGCCGCCGCCGCCGCGCCGACCTTCAGCTTCTACGTCCTCGGCGACACCCATTTCCTCGCCGACAAAGAAGATCCCACCCGCATGAACCCGCGCTCCGCCTCCATCTGCGGTGCGCTCATCGACACCTTCAACCGCCTCCCCGACACCGCCATCCCTGACGCCGCCCGCGCCGGCCGCGTCACGCCTCCGCTCGGCGTCATCCACGCCGGCGACCTCATTGACAGCGGCGACAAATCCGGCGGCGACTTCCCCCGCATGCAGCAAACCGAATGGGCCGCCTACACCCGCGAATACGGCCTCACCGGCACGGACGGCCGCCTCAAATTCCCCATCTACGAAGTCCACGGCAATCACGACAGCCCCCACGGCGGCGGCCTCGTCCTCGACGCCATCGCCAAACGCAACCGCCGCCGCCCCGGTGTGAAAAACATCTCCTCCAACGGTCTTCACTACTCTTGGGACTGGGGCAACTTCCACTTCGTCAACCTCGGCCTCATCGTCGGCACCGACCGCCGCATCACCCGCAAACGCCGCTACGCCGCTCTCGACAGCCTCGATTTCCTCGTCAGCGACCTCGCCAAAAACGTCGGCACCAGCGGCCGCCCCGTCATCATCACCCACCATGTCGATGTCGCCCGCTACACCGGCCCCTGCGAGGAAAACGACGAAACCGCCCTCAAGCGCGAATGGGATCCGTGCGATGTCCGCGGCTTCCACGAAGCCCTCAAGCCCTACCAAATCGCCGCCATCTTCTACGGCCACACTCACGTCCGAAACATCTTCCTCTGGAACGGCCTCACCCCCAAAGCCGAGCGCGGCATCTCCGTCTTCAACACCGACAACGCCAGCCACTTCGGCGACGACAAGCAGGCCTTCTTCTACGTCGAAGCCCACCCCACCGAGTTGGTCATCCGCGAATACGCCACCTCCGACCGCTGGCAGACCGCCTCGTGGACACCAAACTCCTGGCGCGCACCCGTGAGGGGGTAGGGAAGAGTAATTAGTAATTAGTGATTAGTAATTAGTAAGCAGCCACCAACCCTAGTCATCAGCAAACCCAATTCACTACTCAGAAAAAAGAAGCCACTTCCCAGAATCCAGCATCCGATCGACGCATGTTCCTATCTCAAATCTCCAATCTCAAATCCAATCGTCCCCACCCATGCCAACCCGCCACCCATCGCCCGAAAACCCAAAATTCCCCTACTAATCACTAATCACTAATCACTAATCACTAATCACTAATTACTAATCACTAAT